>NZ_MAQZ01000068.1:0-76903 GCF_001756285.1 Frankia sp. CgMI4 | reverse complement strand
GGTGGCTACCGCCGTCTCACCATCCGCTACGAACGCAACGGCTACAACTTCCTCGGGTTCCTCTGCCTGGCTGCCGCGATCACCTGCTGGAAGAAACTCCCGCACTCGACGTGAGACACGCTCTTAGCCTGTCCGGCCAGCTGTCGCAGCATGCCGATCTTCGCGAGATGGTGGGCGCCGCCGCGGGTCACCTGCCGGCGGACCCGCTCGTCGTTGACGGCCACCCCCAGCTCGTCGGCGGCGACGGACCGCGGGGGCCGGTGGAGCGACGGGCTGTCTGCTACCCGAGTACGCCGGTCGCTCCGTCGGTGAGCTCGCGCACGATGTCGGCGTGGCCGGTATGGCGGGCTGTCTCTTCGATCATGTGGATGTAGATCCACCGCAGTGATACCTGGGGTAGGTCGGGGCGGGAGACAGGGGTCGCGACGATGTCGTCGAGCGCGTACCCGGCCGCGGCCTTTCGGGAGGCTGCGCACGCCTGGTCGTACGCCGCCAGCAGCGAGTCGATGGTGTCGGTGTCGGCAAGCACCCAGCTGGTGTCTTCCTGGCCGGTCGGGAGTGTGTCGGGGTCGTCGGTCAGCCGACCGAACCAGTTTCGCTCCACCACGGTCAGGTGTTTGACGAGGCCGGCGAGGGTGGTGAGYGAGGGCAGCATCCTGCGTGCGCTGTCCTGGTCGCTGACACCGCGCACCTTGTGGACGAGGACATCCCGGTAAAAGTCGAGGAACGCTTCCAGGGTTTCACGTTCGCCTGCGGTGCTGGCCTGCATGACCCGCAGTGTCGGCGGGCGTGGCGGTGGCGGCTGCATGCCGGCAACCGTAGCGCGCTGCGAAGACGGGGCCTGAGAGTGATCAAGTCTGGTGCGCGGGTTGGGTCAGGTTCCGATGACGAGGACTTCGCGGGCGGTGCGGTAGGATCTCGACGATGACCGCGAGCCGTGGCGGGCGGCCAGCGGGCGCGCTGACGGCCGCGGGTACGCGCTCCTGCCGACGTGGAGTCACACCGTTGTTCTTGCGCGTCTCCGAACGCACTCGACCAGGATCTGTGGGGAACCGACMTGGTAGGGAGGCCACCGAGATACGGCAGAAAGGGGCAACGGGCGGCTGTAGCCCGGTGGCGTACGGCGTTGGGTCGCTCGGTATCCTGCCGATCACTATCGGGGGTGTAGTACGGGGTGGCTGGTGGCATCGATCGAGGAGGAGGCTGCGGGGGCGGCCGATCCGATCGGGGARGTCTCCGAACGCGCCGGCCGGCTGGTGATCAAAACGTTGGCGGAGGCCGGCTGGAAGAATCTGATCCGCGCCGCGATCTCGATCCGGGAAGGCGTYCGCTCCTCGGTCACGCTGCTGCGCCGTCTGGGCAAGGTCGAGGCCTTCCACGGCTTCGCCGACTGGCTGATGTTCGGCGGGGACCTGATCGGCCACAACGATCCCGACCATCACGAGAAGATCGTCAAGTTCAACGAGCTGACCGCGAACTGCGTGATCCACCAGAACGCGTTGGACATCACCGATGTCGTTAACCAGCTCGTCGCCGAAGGGCAGGTGGTCGAACCCGACGACCTGGCCACCATCAGCCCGTACATCCGCGAGAACGTCCGCCGCTTCGGTGAATGGGGGCTCGACACCACCCCACCCGAGCAGACCGTCACCCGCCTCGACGTCACTCTTCCCACCTCTGTGGATATTCGTCGATGACGCCGACGGCCCCCGGAAGTGGGGGAGACAGCGGGGGTGCGTGGCTTACCCGGATCGGGGAGCTGTTCGGGATTGTTCTGGCTCCGGTAACGGTACTCACCGCGCTGCTCTACGACTTCGGTTTCGTCCGTGCGCAGGCCCTGTTCGGCTATTTCGGCCTCGAAGTCAGCCAGCTGGACTTCTCCTTCCAGGATCTGGTGCTCCRCAGCGCCCAGGTCGTCTTCCGTCCCCTGATCTTCCTCGCCTTCCTGGTTCTGCTGACCCTGGCTGGCCACGCCCTGCTCACCCGGCAGCTGCGCCGACGTCCCCCCACCTCCCGCGTCGCTCGDGGGGCCTCTCCCGCAACCGGGCTGGTTGCCATGCTGCTGTTCCTGACCGCAGCCGGCAGCCTCGACCTGATCAACCTGAAGTTGATACCTGTGCGGGTGGCGCCGGTCGCGCTTGGCATGGCCGCCGTGCTGACCGAGTACGCCGTCCACCTAGCCGAACAGCAGTGTCACCGGCGACGCCGCCGCCGCGCCCGCCGCGGACCACCCCCACCGCTGATGTCCGCCCCGCTGACCCGACTACGCCGCGCCACTCTCGCCGCGACACTGCTGATCGCCCTGTTCTGGGGGTTTTCCGTCGAAGCCGATCGCCAAGGCAACCAGCTTGCCCGCGGCATCGCCGCGACCGTCGGGCAACGATCGGCAGCCATCGTCTACAGCACCGACCGACTCCCGTTAAGCCCGGACTACCAGGTCGACGAAGTCGACCTCACACCCGCCAAAACCATCTGGCGCTGGCGCTACACCGGCCTGCACGTCCTGGCCTACCGCGCCAACCGCTGGTTCCTGCTACCCACCAGCTGGACGAAGGACAACGGCGCACCCGTCGTCATCCTCACCGAGGACCCCACCCGACTCCGCGTCGACATCGTCCCATAAACACAAACTCCCGCCAGGCCACTCTTCCGGCCGAATTGTGCGATATAAAAGAAAGCGAGAAAAGTGTCTCACCCGCCCCCGGAAATGTGCGAGGAAGGCGCGGTTCCCCCACCTCCCGCGGGAGCATTATCGCCATCCGGCGGRGATACCCGAGGACTGGAAGGAGGTGGAGTCCCCGATTCGGGGCGCACGCTCGGGATTCCGCCGCCACCACCGCGCGAAACGGCTGCCGAGACCCCAGGAATCTGTCCATTGATTGATTTTTTCTGGTCGATTGTGGGATGCGGCTGGGGTAGCGTGGGGATCGCGAAGCCGGTAGGAGTACTCGAATGCTCTTCCGTTCCGGAGGTTGTGGGGGATGGGCTAGGCACATGAGATTGAGAAGATGATCTGCACGCTGCCACGAGGACGATCAGACTGACGGGCAGCACAACGAACATAGCTGTCCACCTCCACCAGCCCTCCCTTTTCCTGGCACTCCTGCTGTTTCGGCGTCCACCCACCACATCCCCCGACGATGTTGCTCTGCGACAGATCGACATCTCTTCGTACTAATAATCACTGTCGGGGTGCCCTGTGTCACTCACTCCGGCCCGGGCGGTTAGAGAAGGTCCTCAAGTCGGGTGGCGACCTGGCGGTAGCGGCTAACCGGGACGAGGTGCACACCGGCGAAGGCGCCGCTGTCGCGCAGCCGTAGCACCTGGTCGCAGGCCRCTTCGACCCCGGCCGCCTGGTCCCGTTCGACTGCTTGGACGAGGTCGTCGGGAATGTCGATGTCGGGGATGGCCGCGGCGAGGCGGCGGGCCATCCCGGCGCTCGCGAGGACCATGACGCCGGCGTAGATCGGCAGTTCGACCGGATGGGCGTCGCGCCAGCGCAGCAGGGCGTCCACCGAGTAGCTGATCTGTACGAACAGGAAGTCGGCCGCTCGTTTCCAGGTGGGCAGTGGACGTAGGCCAGCCGCGGCGCCGACCCGGAACGCCGGCATGTCCGCGAAGACCGGATCCTCGCTGGCCGCGCGGGCCTCGTCCATCATCGCGCGCACGGTCAGGTCGCCGGTCCGGTTCCCGGCGGTGGGTTTGTCGCYGTGGACGAACAGGAATTCCTCGACGCCGTAGGCCGCGGCGGTGAGCAGGTCGCGGCGGAAGCCGAGCAGGTTACGGTCGCGGGAGTTCACGCAGGCGATGCTGCGTCCCCCCATCGTCGCCACCTCGTGGGCGACGGCGATGCTCGACACCGTCGCGCGTCCGATGTGGTTGTCGGGGATCAGGAACGCGTCGGTGACGGGGCTCAGGACGCCGATCTGGTGGCGGGCGTGGGTCAGGTCCGGCCGGGTCGGCGGCTCGATCTCGCAGATCATCTCGAAGCCGCGCACCGGGCGTTCGTGACCCGCCGTGGGTTCGCGCATCCTGACAGGATAGGACTCCACGGACCACAGCCACACCRCACGGGTGCGCTGCGCTGCTGTAGCACACCGTAGGAACAGTCCGAGGTGGCCCACCGGCAGTTCGTGCCACTGAAGTTGGACCGGACCGGATCACCATGTCGGCGCATGCGCTGGTCCGATTCCCCCCAGGCCCATGTGCACCCGAGCCAGCGCGGTCCCTGCCAAACAAAGCGGCCGGAACCCGGCCATCTACCGGGGCCGGTCACAGGGAACCATCCCGGGATGATCATTTTCTGACGCCCGGGAAGGGAGGCTTATCGGGCGTCAGGACGCGCCATGCCACGCGCTCCCCTGAAACGTTCCGTTTCGTGGTATAACGTTTTTTCAAACGTTTCATCGCTTGCGACGATATGTAAGTGGAGGGGATGGGTCATGTCTCGGGTGCCACGACCGCCGCACCAGCGTCGGGAGCCGCCTGAACCGGTGGGGCCGATGCGGCCGCCGCGTCCCCGTGACGGCGAACCCGTGCTCCCGGCGGCCGGCACGTCTTCGGGGGGAGCGCCGGGGGCTGGGGGCGGCCCGGCGACGCCGGAGGGATCCACCGCCGGCCCGGCGGCCGGCCACGCGGTCCCCGAAGGCACCCGCGCCCGCGGCGGCGGGGACGACGGCGGGGACGACGGCGGGGCCGGCGGCGCGCCCCCGTCCGGACACCCGGCGCCGTCCGGCGGTGCGGCCGGGTCCGAGGGTGCGGCGGCCCGCGCCGCGACGGCGCCGCGCTGCGCCTTCCCGGGATGTACCCGACCCGCCGCCCCCGCCGAAGGCCCGGGGCGCCCGCCGGCGTACTGCGACGACCCGGCGCACAACCGGCTCGCGGCCTACCGTCGCCGCCGTGAGCTCGCCGGGCGTGGCGGTGCGGACTCCGCCGGCACGCCCGCCGCCCGGGCCGACCTCGCCACCCTGCCGCTGGCCGCCGGTCGGCTGCGCGCCGAGGACCTCGCCGCTCAGGTGCGCGCCCTCGCCGCCGAGCTGACCTGCACCCTCGACGCCTTCAGCCGGCAGATGTCCGCCCTCGGCGACGTCACCGCCGTCGAGGCGGCCGTCGAGGCGGCCGAGGCCGAAGCCGCCGAACGGGTCGCCGAGGCGGTGGCCCGTGCCGTGCGCGCCGAGCAGCGGGCCCGCGCCGCCGAGGCGGCCCGCGCCGAGGCCGAGGCCGTCGCCGGCGAGGCGGTGAGCGCCCTGGAGGACGCCGAGACCCGCCTGGCCGCCGCCGAGGCGGCCAGGCGGCAGGTGGTCGAGCACTCCGCCGAGACGGTCCGCGCGGCCAACGACGCCGCCGAGGCGGCCCGCGTCGAGGCCGACGCGCAGGTCCAGGCCGCCGCCGCCCGCGCCGCCACCGAGATCGAGGCGGCCCGCGTCGAGGCCGCACGGCGCATCGACGAGGCCGTCGCCGCCCGGGAGCAGGCCTCGACGCGGCTGGAGGAGGCCCGGCGCGACGCCGAACGCGACGCGCACACCCTCACCGAGCTACGCGCCGAACGCGACGCCCTGCGCGAGGACATCCGCCGCGAACGCGCCGAGGCCGAGCGCGTGCGTGCCGAGGCGGCGGCGCAGCTCGACCAGGGCCGAGCCGCCGCGGCAGCCGAGGCCGAGCGGGTGCGTGCCGAGGCGGCGGCCGAACTCGACCGCGTCCGCTTCGAGGGCGAGGCACGCCTGGCCGGCGAACGTCAGGCCGCCGCCGAACGTCTCACTGTGATCGGCGAGGCCCGCGCCGAGGCCCGGGCCCGCGCCGAACGCGCCGAACGCCAGGTCGACGAACTGACCGCGGAGCTTCGCGCCGTGCGCGCCAGCCCCACCCGCCCCGACCCCACCTGATCAGGCCCCACCTGATCAGGATCGCTCTCGTCCGGCGGGCAACACGGACCGGTGCGTGAGCACGGATGCGACGTGGGTCAGGGCACGGCGCAACGCGCGACGCGGAACCCCACGTCGTCGAGGTGGAAGGCCGGGTGGCCGCGGCGGCGTACGGAGGCCCGGCAGCTCCAGTGCTCGTCGAACCACCCGCCGCCCCGCAGCACCCGATAGGTGCCGTAGACCTCGGTGTCGTACAGGTCCCAGCACCAGTCCCACACGTTGCCCAGCATGTCGTACAGGCCCCAGGAGTTGGGCTGTTTGCCGCCCACGTCATGGATTCGCCCGTGGGAGTTGCCGCGGTACCAGGCAATGTCGTCGAGCGGCCCGTACCGCGGGCCGCTCGTGCCGGCTCGGGCGGCGTACTCCCACTCAGCCTCGGTCGGCAGCCGGTACCCCTCGGCGCGGGTGTCCCACTCGACACCCTCGCCGTCGGCCTGGACACGGTACGCGGGCGCCATCCCGTCGCGGTGGGACAGGGCGTTGCAGAACCGGACCGCGTCCCACCAGGAAACCCCCTCGACGGGCAACCGGTCCCCGTGGGCCGAACTCGGCCGCTGGCCGCCGACCGCCGCGTACTGCTCCTGGGTGACCGGAAACGCCGCGAGACAGTACGGCGCGAGCTCGACCGACCAGCTGCGCTGCGTTCGCCGGTCGGACAGCGTCACCCGCCCCGGCGGGATGGAGATCAACGTGTTTCCCACGCCCGCGTCCATGGCCGGCGATCCTACCGAGGCTCGTCCGTACGGAGAGTCCCGGTAGGATCGCGGGACGTCCGTATAGAGTGTTACTCTAGAGTGGTGCTCTATGGGAGGTGTCGGGGTTATGAGAGGTGTCGGGGTAGCGCCCAGTCGGGCCCGGCTGGTGGACGCGGCCGTGGCCTGCGTGCTGGAGCAGGGCTGGGAGGCCACGTCCATGCAGGCGGTTCGGCGTCGGGCCGGTGTCAGTAACGGCAGCCTGTTTCACTACTTCCCCACCCGGGGGGACCTGGCCGCGGCCGTGGTGGGTGCGGGTCTTGCCGATCATCAGGGCGCGCTGTGGGGTGAGCTGCACACCTCGACCGGGCCCCGTGATGGCGTGACCCGCCTGGTCACCCGCCATCTGCGGTGGGTGGAAGAGCATCCGCGGCTGGCCCGACTGCTGCTGACCGCGCCGGTCGATGTCCTGCGCGGCTCGATCGATGAGCGCACCGCCGCGGACAACCGCGGCTTCTTCGCCGCGGTGGCCGACTGGCTGCGTGGCCACGGCTGGTCCGACCGGCCCGACCTGGCGGTCGTCGTCGCGCTGTGGATCGGCCCCGCCCAGGAATACAGCCGCCACTGGCTCGCCCGCCCCGCGGGCTCCCCGACGCTCGTCGCCGACGACCTGGCCGACGCCGCCTGGCGGACGCTCGGTCCCCTGCTCACCCCGCGGAAGGAGTAAGGAGTCATGACCCGTTCCTTGCAGTGCTACCGCCGTGCGCTCGACACGTTCACCACCATCGTCACTCGCGTGCCGTCACTCGCGTGCCCGCCGACCGGTGGGACGCCCCGTCCCTCTGCCCGGTGTGGACCGGGCGGCAGTTGACCGGCCACGTCATCGACGGCCAGCAGCAGATCGYCAGCCTGCTCACCGGGCACGGCCCCCGCCCGCCCGTCACCGATCCCGCCCTCCTCACCGCCCTCGCCGGCCCCGATCCGGGCGCATCCTGGCAGCGCACCCACCAGAACACCGAACGCACCCTCGCGGCCCTGGACCCGGCCACCGTCGTGGACACCCCCCTGGGCGCCCGGAGCGTGGAYGAGGTCCTCACCGTCGCCGTCATCGAGCCCCTCGTCCACGCCTGGGATCTGGCCACCACCATCGGGCAGACCGTCCAGCTCGATCCCGACACGGTGACCGCGACGCTCCCCGCCGTCGAAGCACTCGGTGGCCAGCTCGCCGCGACCGGCATGTATGCCRCCGCCCAGCCCGCGCCCGCCGACAGCCCACCCCAAGACAGGCTCCTGGCCGCACTCGGACGCCGCTGGACCCCGAGGAACTGACATCAGCAGTATCACGTGGGGGCTGATCACACGGGCTCGTGCGCCAAGTCGTCAACCGCCAAGTCGTCAACCCGCCGTCAGGCCTRCTCGCCGGAGACCGTCCGCTGGGGGCGTACGCCGTCCGGCCGGTAGATCCTGGCCGGTGGCCCGGGGGGATCGGTGCCGAGGGTGTTCCCGCAGCGGGTGGAGATCCATGTCCGGAYGCCGCCGGGACGCGGCGCCGGCCGCCAGCTTTCCAGGTCGTAGGTCTCGCCGGTGGCGAAGCCCTTCCCGCCGTTCAGCGCCGGTAGCTGCGCGAAGTTCTGATGGCACGCCAGCTGGTCACGCAGACTGTCGGCAACCTCGCCGCGCAGGCCCGTCACACACCCCTGCACGGCCTGCCAGATCTCGGCGGCAACCTGGCCGGGGTCCCCGGCGCGCCGCCCCTCGGGGGTGGGGCGCACCTGGATGCGAAACCGGCCGTCCGCCCACTGCTGCACGACGATCTCCTCGACGTAGCGGCTCGGGCCGCAGTAGGGCGTGCTGGCACCGGCGGCCCGCGGGCTGTGTGTCGCCTCGGGGCTGGGGCTCGGGCTGTGCGCGGGAGTCGGGCCGCCCGGGGGATGCACCCCCGCGATGGCGTGCGGACCGGCCGGGGTGTCCGGGCCGCAGGCGACGGMGAGCAGCCCCACCGCCGGCACGCCCAGCAGAACCCGCACGAGGAGCGCGCACAGGCGCGCCCCCACGATCCCGGACGCGGTGCTCCCTGCGGTCCCCGCCATGTGCGTTCCCCCGGATCCGGTGCGGGTGGGTTCCGCCGGTTATCGCCGCGTCAACCCACCGCACCGGGCTGCCGTGAGGCGGCCTCGGGGACGAGCGTCAGCGGTGCAACGTACGGCGGCGGCCCACCGCCCGCCACACCAGCAGCACGACGATACCCCCGATGATCGAGCCGACGATGCCGGACGGTTGCAGCGCGCCCTCGCTGAGATCACGGTTGAACAGGACGTAGCCGAGGAAACCGCCGACGAACGAGCCGACGATGCCGAGCAGGATCGTCGCAGGGATACTCATCGGATCAGGTCCGGGCACGAGCAGGCGCGCGACCGCGCCGGCAACGAGACCAAGCAGCATCCAACTGACGAGGGTCCAGACCATGGAAGACCTCCGACCAATAATGATCATCGATGGCCGACCTATGATCATGGTCGACCGATGATCGAGGAGTAGGACGTCCGCCGTATACCCGACCGACCCGGTTCGTCAAACAACATCCAACAACATCCGAAACGTCGTCCTGCGGACAGCCTGCCCGTCGAGCGGACAGCCTGCCCGTCGAGATGACTGTCGAGATGCCCGTCGAGCGCCCTCCCGGACCGGGCCGGGCGCCACCGCATCATCGGCCCGGCCGTGGCCCGATCACCGGACGGGGCTGCGAACGGGGCGGCGGCCGGTCGTAACATGTGGACCAGGCCGACCGTGCGTCGGATCCCGTCCGAAGGATGGTTCCCGTGGGTGACATCGGCGCTCCCGAACTGATCATCATCATCCTGGTCRTCGTCGTGCTGTTCGGCTCGAAGCGGCTGCCCGACGCCGCCCGTTCCCTAGGCCGCTCCCTGCGGATCTTCAAGTCCGAGATCAAGGGCCTGCACGACGACGAGGCGCCGGCCCCTACCGCGGCCGTTGCCGCGGCGCCCACCCAGGTCACCGGCCCCGCGCCCGCCGCACCCCACACTCCGCCGTCGGCCGAGCCGGCCACGCCGGCCACGGGTGGATCCGGGAACCGGTCCGCCTGAGGCCCGCTGAGCGTTTCCCGCGGCGAGGCCGGGCGAGTCGCGGCGGACTAGGGTGGATCTCGATGCCCCAGGATGCCCGGACGCCCCGGCGGTGAACGACGAGACCACCAGGCCGATCGCCGGCCCCCGTGCGTTACCGGCCGGCTCCGCCGGCGCGGCACAGCCGCCGGTGCCGGTCCTGGCGCCGGGCACCGATGGACAGCTCACCGCCGATCTGCTCGCTCGGGTAGGGGACTACGCCCGCGCCGCGCGTTCCACGGCGACCTGGCGGGCCTACGACAGTGACCTGCGTCAGTTCYGGGCCTGGTGTGAACGTCAGACGGTGCCGCTGTGCCCGCTGCCGGCGACCCCGGCGACGGTCGCGGGTTACCTCGCCACGCTCGCCGACGCCGGGTACAAGCCCTCGACGATCCGCCGCCGGCTCGCCGCGATCTCCG
This sequence comes from Frankia sp. CgMI4, assembly GCF_001756285.1. Lineage (NCBI taxonomy): Bacteria > Bacillati > Actinomycetota > Actinomycetes > Frankiales > Frankiaceae > Frankia > Frankia sp. CgMI4. Next base: position 66,749 of record NZ_MAQZ01000068.1, on the reverse strand, counting down.
TCTCCCACCAGCTCGGTCGCCATCCCAACCCGGCGAGCGCACCGGAGGTCTGCGCCGTCTGGGACGGTATCCGCCGCACCCGCGGGGTCCGCCCGAACCGCAAGGCCGCGCTGGACACCTCCCTGCTGGCCCGGGTCGTCGCCGGGCTGCGCGACGACGACCTCGCCGACGTCCGCGACCGGGCCCTGCTGCTGATCGGATTCGCCGGCTGCCTGCGCCGCTCCGAACTCGTCGGCCTCGACGTCGCCGACCTGCTGGAGACCCCCGACGGAGTCGTCCTGACGATCCGGGCGTCGAAGACCGACCAGGAGGCCGCCGGTGCCCTGGTCGGCGTCGCCTACGGCTCCTACCGGCCGACCTGCCCGGTGCGGGCCTGGCGGGCCTGGGTGGACGCCGCCGCGCTGACCGACGGGCCGGCGTTCCGCGCGGTCAACCGGCACGGGCAGGTCGCGCCGGGGCGGCTCTACCCGGGCTCGGTGGCCCGAATCGTGCAGCGCCGGGTGGCCGCCGCCGGACTCGACCCGGCCGACTTCGCCGGGCATTCGCTGCGCTCCGGGTTCGCCACCGCCGCCGCCCGCGCCGGTGTCGCCGACCGGTCGATCATGCGCCAGGGCCGGTGGCGCTCCTCAGCGTCGCTCGACGGCTACGTCCGCGCCGGACGGCTGTTCGACCGCGACAACCCCTCCGGCCGCGTCGGGCTGTGAACCCGACCGGCCTGGGATCCGGCGTGGACGGAACCGCGCACGCGGCGTCCCCGGCATGCAGGTGCGGGTCGGGCCGGTGCGCGAGGTGGCCTTCGCCCCGGACAGCCGACTGCTGGCCACCGCCGGCGAAGCGGTGCGCGTTCAGGCGTCGCCGAGATCCTGTCCAAGGGGGAGATGGCGGTAGACGGTGGTCCGTCCGCGTCGGGTGAGCGCGGCCACCAGGTCGATCGGCACCCCRCCGGCGCGGGCGGCGCGGGCGGCCTCCCACATTCTTTCCTCCGCCTCGCAGGCAGCGTCGACCGAGGCGGACAGGGCGGCCATGAGCTCATGGTGAGCCTGCGTCCTCGGCGTCCACGGCGGGCGGGGCATCCACCCACCTTATGGGCGTACCAGATTGACATGCAAACACGTGGAAGATTAGCGTCTCAGATAGGTATGCGAACTGGGAATGTGATGCGTCTGTCGCGGCATTGCCGCATTCTGGCCCTACCCGAGCATCCGAAGGGACCTCATGATGGCCAGATACACCTGCACGTACTGCGGTATCACCTCGGACCGGGTCGCCACCAAGGCCGAGGCGTCCCATCTGCTCGCCACCCACATGCAGGTCCGCCACGGCGGGCTGGGCCGCGGCCCCCAACCGGCCGCCATCCCGCGGACCGGTTCACGTCGCGTCCGGCGCCGCTGACAGTCCCGCACCGCCCTTCGTCCCGCTCGCCCACGGATCCGGGGCCGGAGCACCGGCGGCGGCCGGTAGTGCTCAGGCGGCCGGCGACGGAGCGGCCAGTCCGATCAGCCGGTGCACACGCAACGGGACGGGCCTGCCCTGCACGACGAGGGGATCCGCCTCGCTCGCGGTGACGCTGTCCCGGACGAGATGATAAGTGGTGCCGCCGATGAAGATCTCGCCGGCGGGCGCGGCGTGTTCCAACCGGGAGGCGACGTTCACCGGGTCGCCACTGGCGCCACCGGCGACGGTGACCTCGCCGGTGTTGATCCCGATCCGCACGCGCAGCCTCAGGTCCCGGTTGTGGTGCCGTTCGGTGTTGAGCGCCTCCGTCGCGGCCCGAATCTCAAGGGCGGCGTGGACGGCGCGCAGCGCGTCGTCCACATGCGGCTCGGGAACGCCGAACACCGCGAACGCGGCGTCCCCGATGAATCTCTCGACCGAGCCGCCATGCGTGGAGACGATGGTGCGCACGAGGGTGAACGCCCGCCGCAGGACCTCCTGCAGCGATTCCGGGTCGATTCCTCTGYCGATGTCGGTGGTCCCGGTGATGCCCACGAACATGCTCGTGGCGGTGATGCAGGCGTCCCGTTCCGGGTCCTGCCGGATGTCGCCGGTATCCTCGCGTGCCATGGTCCCATCCTGACGCGCCATCCCGCCGGTGAAGACGTGATTTCCGCGCCGTGACCCGACCGGGGGATCGGACCCGGCGCCGGCGACGACTGGTCTGCCGGTCAGCGGCGGCGTGGGGAACGAGGCGACCGAGGGGAACGAGGCGACCGAGGAGAACTCGCCGACCGCCGCGGCCGGGCCGCGCTGGGCGACGACGAGGGGATCGGCACCGTCCCGGGCCCGGGGCCCGAGCCCGCCACGGGGTGCGTTCTGGGGTCCGGCCGCGTCGGGTCCGCCGTGCGCGTCCAGTGCACGGGGCGGGTCAGAGCCGGGGGCAGCGCCGTGGTGGCGTCCCCGCGGGCGGCGTCGAGCTGGGCCTGAACGACGAACAGGGCGCCGTGCAGGTTGGCGCCGTGCAGGTCGGTGTCGCGCAGGTCAGCGCCGAGCAGGTCGGCGCCGCGCAGATCCGCCCCCCGCAGATCCGCGCCGATCAGGAGGGTTCCCTGCAGCGCCGCGCCGCGCAGATCCGCCCCGGCGAGGTTCGCGCCGAGCAGGTCGGCGCCGCGGGGGCGCCGCCGGGGACGCCTGTTCCCGGCACCGCCCGGCAGCTCGGCGCGGACCAGGTCGCTGGCCTGCAGCAACAGCAGATGGACCGCCTGACGCAGCGCGGGGACGTCCACGGCGAGCAGCGTGTCGGCGTCGGCGCAGGTCAGCAGCATGGTGCGAGCGCGGGCGTCATGCAGCTCGGCGTGCAGCGGGGCGGCGGCGGGCCGGCTCAGCGCCTCGCTCAGATACCACAGCAGCTCGTGCAGCGTCCGCATGACCGCGAAGACATCGAACATCTGCCGGGCACTGTCCGGGGCCGCTCGCCAGTCCCGCCCGCCGTAGGTGACMTGGCAGACCTGCTGCCCGGCGCCGAAGCAGTCATACACGGCGCAGCCGCGGAACCCCCGCGGCCGCAGCTGCTCGTGGACGGCACAGCGGAAGCCCGCGTTCAGGTTGGGGCAGGCCGTGCCGGCGGGTTTGTCAATCGCGAAGTCCACCGAGGCGGAGAACGCCGGTGCCACGCAGCACAGCGCGAAACAGCGCCCGCAGTCGGCACGCAGCCGGCCGCGGGCGTCCCCGGTGATTCCCGCGGCGGGATCGAGATCGTCGGGCAAGGTGTGTGCCCTTCTGAACGTCGACGGGAGACATCATTCTGACAGACGCGACCGCGGAGGATGACGTCGCCACCCCCGTGTCCACCGGCCTCGGGCTGGCCGGGATACCAGTTCGCCCGCGATCCTCGCCCACGACCAGCGCCGGTTCAACGAGCACAGGGCGTCTGGTCAGCGGTCAGCGGTCAGCACCCAATGGTCATCTGGGTGGGAGGGAGGGTCGTCTCGACGTCCTGGTCGTCGAGACGACGTACTGGTCGCCGACGGATATGTCATGCTGACAGACGCGACAGCAGGGGGAGGAAGCCGGTGCGAGTCCGGCGCGGTCCCGCCACTGTCACCGGGAAGCGAACCCTTCCTGGGCAGGCTCGCCGACGAGGAGGCGGGCGTGCCCGGCGATCGCCCGACCAGGGGTCCGGAGAGGAACCCCGAGCCGCCCCGGCGGGGCGACGGGCCACGGCCGCAGCGGCGGCTGGAAGGCCGAAGGTGCGCGTCGATCCGGGAGCCAGGATACTCCGGCCGTCGCCGTGATGACCATGGGCGAGGACCCTGGGAGGACCCCGGCATGCCCGTACCACTGCCACATCGGCCATCCCGGCCGCACGCGCCGCATCGGCATCCGTGGTATCCGTCGTGTCGATCCTGTCGATCCTGTCAGCCGCAGCCGGTGCACACGACGCACCGGCGACACCCGCTTGCCTCGACGGCGTCGACACCRTGGTGAGCTTCCCGCTGTCGGCSGTGGTCGGCATGGACGACCTGCGCCTGGCCCTGCTGCTCAACGCGGTCTCCCCCACGCTGGGCGGAATCCTCGTGCGTGGGGAGAAGGGCACCGCCAAGTCCACCGCCGTGCGCGGCTTGGCCGCCCTGCTGCCCCCGGTGACGGTCACGGAGGGCTGCCGGTTCTCCTGCGCGCCCGACGCGCCGTTACCGGACTGCCCCGACGGCCCGCATCCCGCGCCGTCGCCGTCACTGACCCGTCCGGCCCGGCTGGTGGAACTACCCGTGGGCGCCTCCGAAGACCGGCTAACCGGTTCCCTCGACCTGGACCGGGCGTTGGCCGACGGGGTCAGCGTTCTGCGCCCGGGTCTGCTCGCCGCCGCCCACCGCGGGCTGCTCTACGTCGACGAGGTCAACCTGCTGGGGGACCATCTCGTTGACCTGCTTCTCGRCGCCGCCGCCTTCGGGGTCGCCCACGTCGAACGCGACGGGGTGTCGGTGCGCCATCCGGCGGTGTTCCTGCTGGTCGGGACGATGAACCCGGAGGAGGGCGAGCTGCGTCCGCAGCTGCTCGACCGGTTCGGGCTGACCGTGCACGTCGCGGCCAGCCGTGACCCGGCGGTGCGCGCGGAGGTCGTCCGCCGACGGCTGGCGTTCGAAGCCGACCCGGCCGGGTTCGCCGCGACCTGGGCGGACGCGGAGGCGGAACTCGCGGCCCGGGTCGTCGCCGCCCGCGGCCGGCTCGGCACGGTCCGGCTCACCGACGCGGCGCTGCGGGCCGTCACCGCCATCTGCGCCGGCTGCGACGTCGACGGCATGCGCGCCGACGTGGTGCTGGCCAAGACCGCGATGGCACTCGCCGCGTGGGCGGGGCGCGCCACGGTGCTCGCCGCCGACATCCGTACCGGTGCCCGTCTCGCGCTACCGCATCGCCGCCGCCGCGGCCCGTTCGACGCCCCCGGAATGGACGACGAGACCCTCGACGCCGTCCTCGACGAGGCCCTGGCCGCTCTCGACGAGCGCGTCGGGGCCGAACGCGAGGCCGGCGAATGTGAAGCCGGCGAAGAAGCCGGCGGATCCGGTGCCGGGGAATCCGGGGTACCGGTGAACGATGCGCGCCCCGATGACGACCCGCCCGACGGCGGCGGTTCGGGGGGCGCGCCCCGTGGTGACGGCGGTTCCCACGGCTGCGACGGTGCGGGGGATGGGAACCGCGGCGCGGGGAACGGCGGGGATGACGGGAACGGCGGGGATGACGGGAAGGGCGGGGACAGCGGGGACGGCGGGGACCGGTGGTCGGCACGACCGTCCCCGTCGGCGTCTTCGACCGCGACGGCGTCTTCGACCCGGCTCGCCGGCGCACCGGCGGCGGCGAGCCGGCCGCGGCTGCTCACCGTCGCCGGCCTCGGAACCTCCTCGGGAGCCACCGGACGTCGATCCCCGGCCCGCGGCAGCCGCGGCGCGCTCGTCACCACCGCCGCGGACGCACCCGGCCTGCATCTGCCGGCGACCCTGCTCGCCGCCGCCCCGTTCCAGGCCGCCCGCGGCCGGTGCGGACCCGGCCTCGTGCTGGTCCCGGCGGACCGCCGTGGCGCCGTGCGCGTCGGCCGGGAGGGCAACCTGGTGCTGTTCGTCGTCGATGCCAGCGGGTCGATGGCCGCCCGCGCGCGGATGACCCTGGTCACCACGGCCGTGCTGGCCCTGCTCGTCGACGCCTACCAGCGCCGCGACCGGATCGGGATGATCACTTTCCGGGGGTCGGGAGCGGAGGTGGTGCTCGCGCCGACCTCGAGCGTGGAGGTGGGCGCGGCCCGGCTGCGCGCGCTGCCCACCGGCGGGCGGACCCCGCTGGCCGCCGGGCTGGGCCTCGCCGGTGAGGTCCTGCGCGCCGAACGGCGCCGTGATCCGACGCGGCGGGCCCTGCTCGTGGTCGTCACCGACGGCCGGGCGACCGCCGGGGACGACCCGCTGCCGGTGGCCCGCGCGCTGGTGCGCGCCGCCGGTGGCGCGGCCGGACCGGCGACGGGCGGACGGGCCGGTACCGGGGGGCGTGGCGGCGGCCGGGGTGAGTTGAGCAGCGTCGTCGTCGACTGCGAGAACGGTTTCCTGCGCCTGGGCCTGGCCCAGCGGCTCGCGGGCGCCCTCGGCGGCGTCACGATCCCKCTGGACTCCCTGCACCATCTCACTCCCCGCGCGACGCCCCGCGCGACGTCCGGAAAGGTGGCCTGTTGACGCCGCAGGGACAGCCCGAGACCGTCCCCGACGACGGGCTGACCACCCGCCAGCGCCGCGACCGGCCGCTGCTGATGGTTCACACCGGCGACGGCAAGGGGAAGTCGACGGCCGCGTTCGGTCTGGCGTTGCGCGCCTGGTCACAGGGCTGGCCGGTCGGAGTGTTCCAGTTCGTCAAGTCCGCGAAGTGGCGTATCGGCGAGGAACGCGCGCTGCACGTCCTCGCCGACTCCGGCCAGGGCGGCCCGGTCACCTGGCACAAGATGGGCGCGGGCTGGAGCYGGGTACGCGAACGGGTCGACCCGGACGGCGACCCGGGTGCCGCCGCCCGGGAGGGCTGGGCGCAGATCACCCGGGACCTCACYGCCCAGACCTACCGGCTGTACGTGCTCGACGAACTGACCTACCCGTTGCGCTGGGGATGGCTCGACGTCAACGAGGTCGTCGAGGTCCTGCGTTCCCGCCCCGGCCGCCAGCATGTCGTCGTCACCGGGCGACGCGCCCCCCGGGAGCTGCTCGACGCCGCCGACCTCGTCACCGAGATGACCAAGGTCCGCCACCCCATGGACACCGGGCAAAAGGGGCAGCGGGGCATCGAGTGGTGAGCGAGCCCCGGGCGGAGATCGACATTCCCCGGCTGGTTCTCGCCGCCCCGGCCAGCGGCGCCGGCAAGACGACGGTGACCACCGGGCTGATGGCCGCGTTCACCGCCCGCGGCCTGCACGTCTCCCCGCACAAGGTCGGCCCGGACTACATCGATCCCAGCTACCACGCGCTGGCCTGCGGCCGGCCGGGCCGCAACCTCGACGCGGTGCTCTGCGGCGCGGCGCGCATCGCCGCGCTGTTCGCCCACGGGGCCCGCGGCGCGGACCTCGCCGTCGTCGAAGGGGTGATGGGCCTGTTCGACGGGGTGGCCCGTCCCGGTCCCGGTGAGCAGGCCGACCATGCCTCCACCGCGCACGTCGCCCGGCTGCTCGACGCCCCCGTCGTGCTCGTCGTCGACGTCTCCGGCGCCGCCCGCTCGATCGCCGCGCTCGTCGCCGGGTTCCGCGGATTCGACCGGCGGATCCGCCTGGCCGGGGTGATCCTCAACCGGGTCGGTTCCCCCCATCACCGCGATCTGCTCACCGAGGCACTCGACGACATCGCCGTGCCCGTGCTCGGCGCGCTGCCGCGGGAACAGGCCGTCCACACCCCCTCGCGGCATCTCGGTCTGGTGCCGGCGGCGGAACGCAGACCCGCCGCCGTCGCCGCCGTCGACCGGCTCGGCGCGCTGGTCGGATCCGCCTGCGACCTCGACGCCCTGCTGCGGGTGGCACGCACCGCGCCGCCGTTGCGCGTCGCACGTTGGGAGCCGGCCACCGTGCTCGCCGCGGCCGGACCGGCAGCGGTCACCACAGCGGACCCGGCGATGCCCGCGATGCCCGCGATGCCCGACCGGCCCCCGCGGGTCGCGGTCGCCGGGGGAGCCGCGTTCACCTTCGGCTACCCCGAACACATCGAGCTGCTCACCGCCGCGGGCGCCGACGTCGTCCCCGTCGACCCGCTGCGCGACGAGACGCTGCCACCGGGAACCGACGCCCTGATCATCGGCGGTGGTTTCCCCGAGGAGCACGTCGCCGCGCTCGCCGACAACGCCCGGTTACGCGCCGAGGTCGCCGCGTTCGCCGCCCGCGGCGGGCCGGTCGCCGCCGAGTGCGCCGGACTGCTCTACCTGGCCCGCACCCTGGACGGCGCGCCGATGTGCGGGGTTCTCGACGTGGAGGCGGTGATGGGCCCGCGGCTCACCCTCGGCTACCGCAGCGCGATCGCCGCCGCGGACAGCCCCCTGGCGGCGGCCGGGACCACCGTGCACGCCCACGAGTTCCACCGTACGGTCCTACGGCCCCCACCCGGCCGGGCGCCGTGCGACCCACGGTCGCCGTCCCCCGCCCACGGCGCCGCAGGCCCGCCCCCCGGGTCGTCGTGGGTGGCGGCGTGGTGGCTGCCGGTACCCGAAACCGCGCCCCGACCCGCACCGGGACGCGTGGCGGGTGGTGGCCGGCGCGGCGGGCAGCAGGCGGCGTCGCCGTGGATGTCCGAGGGGTTCGTGTACCGCCGGGTGCACGCCTCCTACCTGCATCTGCACTGGGCTGGACGGCCCGGCGCCGCCACCCGCCTGCTCGCCGCCGCCCGCGCGGCCCGCCGGGAGGACGGCCGGGACACCGCCGGCGCCGCACCCCGCGTCCGCGCCCCGAAGCCCGCCGGCCCACCCGGCCGGATCCAGCCCGGCGCGGCGTGACCGGAGCGGAACCGGGGGACGGGAGGCTGGTCGTCGGTGTCGGCGCACGGCCCGGGGTGACGGCGGCGGAGATCCTGGAGCTGGTCGAGGCGGCGCTGCACGACCTCGCGGCGCCGGCGAGCGCGGTGCGCCGGATGGCGACGGTCGAGGCCCGCCGGGACGAACCGGGCGTCGTCGCCGCCGCCCGCCACCACGGCTGGCCGCTGGTGGGCCATCCCGCCGCCCTGCTCGCCACCGTCGACGTGCCCCATCCCGGTGCCGCCGCCCACGCCGCGCTCGGCACCCCGAGCGTCGCCGAGGCCGCCTGTCTGATTCCCTTCGCTGTCCCCCCGTCCCCGGAAACGGCCACCCTGCCCCCGGCAACGGCCATGCCACAGCCGGTCCTGCTCGTACCCAAACGCGCCGGCCGGCGGGCGACGGTCGCGATCGCCCGGCATGGCACGCCGGATCGGGATGGCGGCGCYTCCGCGTGACCGCGGACCAGGTCGGCTGGGTGGCCGAGCGGACCACCTTTGATCARCATCGGCTCGCGCCGCTGGTGTTGTTGACGTACTACGCGGTCACCCCACTGCCCCTTTTTGCCGCATCTCAGCGTGACCCCTATAGATCTATACACGCGGACAATGGTACGGACGGCCGGTGTTTTTCGGCGTGGTGAGCTGTTGTAATCTGGCTGTGGCCGGTGAACGGGCCGTGTCAGGACAACCGTTCAGAGCAGCTGTTCAGAGCAGCTRTTCAGAACGACATAGCGTTGAACCCAAAACATGGTGGSTCATCGTCGCGGGGGCACCGACAAGGAGTCGCATGGATCACGCGCTCTACCATGTCCTCGAACCAAGTCGCGAGTATGACGTCGAGCTGACCACAACTGCCGGGCAGTGGCCGGCCGGCCTGCGCGGACACGCCTTCGTCGTCGGTCCGTCCCAGCCGACCGCGCTCGATTTCTTCCTGACCGGGCCGGGCATGCTCACCCGGGTCGACCTGGCCACCCAGCGCTGGYAGACGCGCCGGGTCGTCACTCCGGACCTGGCCATTCTCGGCGCGCTGCGCTCGGTGCTGCCGCCGGCGGAGCTGGCCGGGTTGCTGGTGGGCGCGCGACCGGCGGTGAGCCACACCGCGCCGCATTTCTTCGGCGACCGGCTGCTGTTGACCTCCGATCGGCAGCGGCCGGTGGAGTTCGATCCGGTCACCTTTGATTTCAAGAGTTTTCTCGGTGGCGTGGACGAATACCCGCAGGTCGGCGCGCACCCGCTGTTCCCGGGTGTGCAGACGACGTCCCATCCGGTCGTCGACCTGGACGACGGTTGCCTGTGGTGGTGCAACATCCACCTACGCCCCCGGGGAAATTCGACGGCCGATGTCGAGGGGCCGCTGTGGGTGGTGCGCTGGGACGGCAGCGGCGCGTTGGAAAGCTGGCATGTACCGGGCGCCCGCATCGTRCAGGGCACCCACGAGGTGACGGTGACCAGGGACTACGTCATCTTCACCGAAATCGGTTTCCGGCCCGAGCCGGGCAGCGTCGCCGGCCGGAACCGGACCAGGCCGCACCAGCCGTTCACCGATATCTATCTGGTGGCGAAGAGGGATCTGACCACCAGACGGGTGGGGGGCGCTGTCCCCGTGGCGCACGCCCGGGTGCCCTACGAGTCGTTCCACGAGTTCGCCGACTACGCCCAGGACGGCGACGACATCACCCTGTACGTCGCCCACTCGAACGGCTGGGACATCAACTACGYGATCACCGACACCGACACCGTCTGGGGGTCCGGGAAGCACTTCCCGGCCAGCCTGCGCGGATTTCTCCCGACGCCGGTCGACGCCTCACCGGTGGGTCGGTACGTCATCGCCGGACRCACCGGCGAGGTACGCGCCACCCGGTACTTCCTCGAGCCCCGGCGGCACTGGGGCACCCTGCTCTACGCCAGGGACCTGCGACGCCCGGCCCTGGAACGCGGCCGGTACCTGTGGCAGGCGTATTGGGGAGCACCGCCGGACAGCCTGGTCAGCCGGGTCGTCGAGATGTACCGCGACCACCCGCACCGGGTCGTGCCGGTGGATCAGCTGCCGGCCGGCGGGACTGCCTCGTCGGTGGTGTGCATCGACCTCGAGACGATGACGGAGAAGTGCTCGTGGTCGTTTCCGACCGGCACCATCGGCGAGTCGCCGGTGTACGTGCCGGTCACCGGCGACGGCGACGTCGCGCCCGGCGGAGAGAACGGCGATGGTAGTGGGGACGGATGGCTGCTGGTCTTCCTCAAGCACGCCGACCGCACCGAGATCCAGGTCTTCGACGCGCTCGCGCTCGATGCCGGCCCCGTCGCCGTCGCCACCGCGCCCGGGCTGAAGATTCCGGTTCTGTTCCATTCCGGGTATGCGGCGAGCATCCGGTCCGTCGACACCGGATATCGCCGGTTCTTCGCGGACGACCTCGGTACCGCCTGGAGAAGTCTCGGGCCGACCGTGCGCAGGGTCGTCGCCGACGTCCTGGACCGGCTCGGCTGACCGGTGGACGGGGCTGACCGGCACGGGTGTGCGACGCTCGTTCAGAAGGGTTGACTGGATGTACGACGCAATTGTGGTGGGTGCCCGGTGCGCCGGTTCCCCGCTGGCCATGCTGCTGGCCCGGCGCGGCCACCGGGTGCTGCTGGTCGACCGCGCGACCTTTCCGGCGGACACGCTGTCCACCCACTATCTGCCCCAGGCCGGGGCACACCAGCTGGCCGGTTGGGGGCTGCTTGACCGACTTGTCCGAACCGGGTGTCCGCCGATCACCGAGATGACGCTGTCCTGGGAGGACAGCGTCATCACCGGCGGCGTCGATCCGGTGGACGGCATCAGYGCGGCCTACGCACCCCGGCGCACCGTGCTGGACGCGATGCTGCTGGACGCCGCGCTCGACGCCGGCGTCGAGGTCCGCCTGGGCTACCCGGTGACCGACGTACTGGTAGCCGACGGCCGCGCGGTGGGTATCCGCGGTGGCACCCGGCGCTCCGGCGGCGCCGCGGCCGAGGATCGGGCCGCCATTGTCATCGGCGCGGACGGCCCCCGCTCCACGATCGCGGCGACGATGAACGCCGCCTTCTACAACGTCGTACCGGCCGCCAGCTTCATCTACTACTCGTACTGGAGCGGCCTCGACCGGCAGCACAGCGCCCGCTTCCGCAACGGGGCCCAGATCGGCTGCTGGCCGACTAACGACGGCCTGACCGTGGTTGCGGTTATGCGGCGGCGGGAGCGCCTGGCCGAGTTCCGGGCCGACGTGMCGGGAAACTTCCTCGGTGTCGTGCGTGCCGTCTTCCCCGAGTTGGCCGACGAGCTGGCCACCCGCGGCCGGCGCGAGGAACGCTTCCACGGCTCCCTCTACCCCGACAACTACTACCGCGCAGGCCACGGGCCGGGCTGGGCGCTGGTCGGCGACGCCGGTTACCACCGCGATCCCGTGACCGCCCAGGGCATGCTCGACGCCTTCACCCAGGCGGACCTGCTGGCGGCCGCGGTGGACCGCGGCCTGTCCGGGCAGCAGCCGATGAACGCCGCCCTGGCGGATTTCCAGCGGCATCGCGACGAGGCGACCGCCGCGTCCTACCGGCTTGCCTGCACGGTAGGCGAACTGGCGTTCCCCCCCGAACTGGCCGCGCTGCTGGTGGCCGCGGCGAACAGTCCAGAAACCCGGAAAAAGTTTCTCGGTATGGTTGCCGGCTTCGTTCCGCTGGCGGAGTTCTTCGCCCCGGCGCACCTGACCGAACCGAAATGCTCTCCAACGAATCCTGACCCTGAACCCTGAACCAACCCCCGCCCCCAGCCGRCAGGAATCGAGATCATCCAGTGCTCGACACCACGCTCGAAGTCAGCCTGCACATTCCACTGTCCGCAGCGGAGATTTACGCCTTCATGGCAACTCCCGACAACTGGGTCGRCACCTTCGCTGCGACGAAGGCGGTCCGCGGGGAGAACACCGACCGCCCGGTGCCGGTGGGGGCACGATTCGTCGACGTCATCGAGGTCGCCCCGGACACAACCGTCGAGGTCGAGTGGACGGTCACCCGCGACGAGCCCGGAGCCATCTGGCAGATGACCACCGACCCCGCCATAAGCGCCGACCCGGCCGACGGCACTGTCCACATCGTCATCACCTACACCTTCGCCGGCGGCACAGAAACGGAGCTCGCCGCCGACACCGTAGCCGCCGCGGCCGGCTCTGCCGGTGCCGGTGCCGGTGCCGGGACGCTGGTCACCCGTGCCCTACGCGCCACCTACCTCGGCAACTCGCCCATTCCCCTGGCCTACCGCGACAGCTGGACAGACCAGGCCGGCCCAGCCCACTTCCTGCAGACAGTCCGGGAAACTCTGCTCAATACCAGGTCCACCGGCCGGCGGCCTTGACGTCTCATCAGCTTTGACCTACCAGCGCCGGGGATCGCGTGTTCTCCGGGTGATACGCCCCGCGCCCACGGTCGTGCCGTGCGGCTCCCCGCCACCGGTAATCTTCAGCGACTCAGCCGAACGGAGGACAAACACGAATCTTTCTTCCCGAGGTTTCTCAGCCCCATGCGACGCCAGACGGGATCGCCGCATCGGCGCAGGCGTCGGCGATCAGGTCCAGGGACAGGCCGAGGACCCGCGCCAGCGCGGCGACGGTGAAGAACGCCGGGGTCGCGATCCGGCCCGTCTCGATCTTGCGCAGCGTCTCCGCCGACAGCCCGGCCGCCGCGGCGACCTCGACCATGCTGCGGTCCCCCCGGGCGGTGCGCAGCAGGGCGCCCAACCGCTCCCCGCGTTCGCGTTCCAGCCGGGTCAACGGCGTCCGCACCATGGCCATGATGGTAGTACCGGCATGCCCCTACCCGACTCCGCACCACAACCGTGATACTAATAACGGTATAAGAATTGGTCACGGGTGCGGGTCCGAGCCCGCCGGCCGAGCAGGGGCGGGTGAGGCCTGCGGTGGGGTCTGGGCCTCGTCGTGGAGAACCTGCTGATCCGACCGGTGAAACCGGCCCTTTTCCAGCTATCCTGTCGGGGTGGTGGTGCAGCTACGGCTGGAGCGGGACGCGCGGGCGTTGACCGAGGTCGTCACTCGACTTCGGCGGGTGCTGCGGACGAGTATCCGCAGCGACTACCCGTGGGAGGCCCTGCCGATGGCCCAGGTGGAGTTGTTGCAATGCCTGCAGGAACGCGATGGCGCGCGGGTGGGYGAGCTCGCCGGCCTGCTCCACCTGGCCCCGAATACGGTGAGCACCCTGGTGCAACAGATGTCGGACGCGGATCTTCTGCGGCGGGTCACCGACCCGGCCGACCGGCGCGCGGCCCGGGTGTCGTTGACCGAGACCGGTACCCGCCATCTGCAGGGGTGGCGCGAGGCCCACGAACGCAGGCTCGGSGACGCACTGGGCCGGCTCGCCGCCGCCGACCAGGCCGTTATTGTCGAAGCCTTGCCGGCCCTGTCACGCCTGGTCGAACAGCTCGATGACCGCCGCCCGGCCGACCCGTCCTCCGTCGCCACCGGCGGACCCTGACCGCAGGTTCCTCGGGAGGCGTGCCGAACCGGTTGCCGCCGCTGCGGGATCACGCCCGCCGGCTTCGCGGACGCCGCCGCGCCCGGGCTGGTGCTGGCGCAGGCGATCGGACGGTGGGTAACTACTTTCAGGACCTCGGCGTGCTGCTGCTCGCCGCCGACCGGCGCTGGGCCTTTCGCCGGGGAAGGCTGTTCGCCCTGTACGTCGCGGCCTACACCGCCGGCCACCAACGCCGCGTGCCCACCTCCAGCGGCCGGCCTGGCATCCGCCCCCGCACCGGCCTACTCTGTCTGAAACAGAGTTTATCTGTCACAGACAGAGCTGGGGAGCCGCGCCCTGCCGTGAGCGGCTTCCGCTGGAGGAGCAGGTAGCCATGGACCCGGGCGTGCGTACCTCCGCATCCCRCAACACCCTGATGTCGCTGCTGGCCCACGAGCGGGCCCGCCCTCGCGCGGTCCGCCACCTGCCGGGCGGCTGGTGGCTGGCGGTCGCCACCGTGTGCTTCGGCGCCTTCATGGGCCAACTCGACGCCAGCATCGTCACCCTGGCCTACGGGCCGCTGTGCGCACAGTTCCACGCCCCGCTCGCCGCAGTCACCTGGGTCTCCCTGGCCTACCTGCTYACCCTGGTCGCCCTGCTGGTGCCCGTCGGCCGGCTCGCCGACGCCCACGGCCGCAAACAGTTCTACCTCTACGGACTCCTCGTCTTCACCGCCACCTCGGCCGCCTGTGGCCTGGCTCCCAGCCTCGCCGCTTTGATCGGTTCCCGCGTCGCGCAGGCCGTCGGCGCCGCGATGCTGCAGGCCAACAGCGTCGCCCTTGTCGCCACCAGCGCACCCCGCCCGAGGATGCGCGCCGCCCTGGGCGTCCAGGCCGCCGCCCAGGCCCTCGGCCTCGCTCTCGGCCCCACCCTCGGCGGAGCCCTGGTCACCACCCTCGGCTGGCGCTGGGTKTTCGCCATCAACGTCCCCGTCGGGACAATCGCCCTCATCGCCGGCTACTACCTGCTACCCCGCACCCGCCAGCGCACCGACCCTGCCCCCTTCGACTGGCCGGGCCTGGCCCTCCTCGCCACCGCCACCACCACCCTGCTGCTGGCCATCTCGGCCGTCTCCGGCCTGAACCTGCCCTCCGCGGCCACCGCCATCCTCGCCATCCTCGCCCCGCTCGCCGGCTACGGCCTCGTCCAACGGGAACGCCGCGCGCCGGCACCCCTGATCGACCTGCGCCTCCTTCGCATCCCTGCCCTCGCGGGGGGACTCGTCGGCGCGCTGTGCGGCTACCTCGTCCTGTTCGGCCCGCTCGTCCTGGTCCCCGTCGTCCTCACCGACCGCGGCACCTCCCCCCTGCACGCCGGGCTGGTCCTCACCGCCCTGCCCGGAGGCTTCGCGCTCGCCGCCAGCGGCGCCGGGGCGGTCCTACCCGACCGGTGGAGCGACCGCCGCCGCTACGCGCTCGGCGCCGTCACCTGCACGATGGCACTCGCCGCCGCACTCGCCGTGCCACTGTCCGCACCCTGGCTGATYCCCCCGATGGCCATGCTCGGCCTCGGCCTCGGCGTCTACACCCCCACCAACAACACCACGATCATGAGTGCGATCCCGGCCCACGCGTCGGGTACCGGCGGYGGACTGGTCAACATGACCCGCGGCCTGGGCACCGCCCTCGGCGTGGCCATGGTCACCCTCGCCGTCCACCTCGCCGCCGGCGCCACCGGACCCCGCCTGGCAATCGTCGGCCTCACCGCGGCATCCCTCCTCCTGTTCACCCCCCTCCTCACCCCTGGCCGGGGCATGAGGAACATCGGAACGGAAAACAGCGCCAGGTGCTGATCTAGTACTCCCGTGACAGTGATCCTTACGTGGTCGCGGCCCGGTGAGTCCGGGCTGAGCGGCTACCTGACCCGGATGCCGTACTGGGCGATCCGCCGGTAGAGCGTGGACCGGCTCAGGCCGACCCGCTCGGCTGCCTCGGCCATGGTGAGGGACGGGTCGTTCAGAGCCCGCACGATCTCGTCCCGCTCGAACGTCTCCAGTCGCGTCAGCCGGTGGCGGCCGTGCGAGAGCACCTCGGCCGGGAGGTGTCCGACGTCGATCGGGTCGTGGCGGCGAGCCAGTTTCTTGACGACCTGCATCAGCTGCTCGACGTTGCCCGGCCAACGATGGTCGGACAGGGCGCGTTCGGCCGCCGGGGTCAGATCCACCTCGCGGCCCCGTGCCCGCAGGGCCGCCACCCGCGCCAACGGCCCGATGTCCTCGGGCCGTTGGCGCAGCGGTGCGACCGGGACGATCCCGTCAACGATCGCGCGCAGTGCGGCCGGGATATCCTCGAACCGCTCCACCGTGATCACGAAGGGCAGGCAGCCCGCCGGGTCGGCTGCGCCCGATCGCGCCTCGACCCGGGCCCTGAGCACCCGGTCCCGCACCTGTTCGGCCACCCACAGGGGGAGCAGGTCGACGTCGCGCACGATGACCGCCGTGCTCGCCTTCGTCAGCTCCGGGGTCCACAGGGACAGCCACGGCTCGACGTCCGCCGCTGCCGGGTTGCTCGCGGCCAGGATGCGGTAGCGCGGAAAGGCCCGGCGCAGGGCCTGCGCGAGCGCCGTCGTACGGCCACTGCCCGGCTCGCCGACACAGGCCACGACCCGCCCGTCGCGCAGGCCCGCCTCTGCCAGTGACACCGCACGGCGCCAGGAGCCGGAGAGGTCGTGCAGACTGCCGGCCCCGGGCTCCGCGCGCGGGCTTTCCACCCGGAACACCTCGCCGCGTGGGCGCGGGCGGCCACCCGTGACGCCCCCGGACCGCAACCGCATCAGGTCCGTCGTGTGCTGCGCGGCGGACTCAGCCAGCGCGAGCAGCAGGTTGCTCGACGACTCCGACCAGGTCGTCAGGTTGACCGAGCCCTCGAGGCGTCCGGTCCCTGGGTGGAGCACCGGCGCCGCGGCGCAGGTGTAGCAGCACAGCCCGACGGCGTAGTGCTCCTCGGCCCGCACCAGGGACGGGGCGCGGTCCGCCAGCGCGAGCCCGAGTCCCGTCGTACCCACCACCCGCTCGGCGTAGGAGAAGCCCGGCGCGAGGTGGACCCGGTCCAGCGCGCGCAGGAGGCTGGTGTCCCCGCTGAGACGGTTGAGCACCAAGCCGTCCGCGTCGGTCAACATCAGGCTGACGGGCTCCGCGGCCAGCGTCCGGTGGAGGCTGGCCAGCACCTCGCGGCCGCTGTCGTAGAACAGCGAGCTCTGGTCGATCGTGCCGGAGAAGACCGGGTCGACGTCGTCGAGGGAGACGCCGTACTCCTCGCTGCGCTGCCAGGAGGCCATCAGCCGGCAGGAGACGTCCGACCGGGTGTGGTCGCGCCCCGCGCGCGCCTCGGCCGCGAACCCGCGGGCACGTGCCGGGATGACGTCGTCGGRCATGACACTCCCTGAAAGCCCCGCTGTGATCCAGGTCATAAGCGTAGGCGCCAGCCTCGTCCCTGGCACGGCCGCGCGTGTCTCAGTTTGGGACATTCGGTCATCCCACAATGAGACATCGACCCCGGGACCTCTCCCCCCACGCGGGCACTAGCCTCCCGWCAGGCCCGCGATGGCCGTGGGCCGGAGGAGGACCAGGATGTACGCCAAGGACGGTGAGAACTACTTCATCGTGGACGCCCACATCGCGTTGTGGGACGGGCGCCCGGAGAACCAGCGCAACGTCCACGGCAAGCAGTTCATCGACTGCTTCTACGCCTACCACACGAGCTTTACCCCGGCGTCGGAKATGTGGGAGTACGACGAGTACCTCTACCAGGGCGGCGAGCGGCTGATGAAGGATGTGTTCGAGACCGGGTACGTCGACCACGCCATCTTCCAACCCGCCTACCTCGGGGAGTTCTACACCAACGGGTTCRGGCAGACCGAAGAGGCGTTCGCGCTCACCCAGGCCCACCCCGACAAGCTGACCTACAACCACAACTGGGATCCGCGCAACGGCGAGGCCGGCCTCGACCAGCTCCGCGCCGACGCCGAGAGGTTCGGTCTCAAGGGGGTCAAGCTCTACACCGCGGAGTGGAAAGGCGGCTCGCGCGGATGGAAGCTGACCGATCCCTGGGCTTATCGGTACCTGGAGGCCTGCCAGGAGTTAGRCATCAAGAACATCCACGTCCACAAGGGACCGACCATCAAGCCGCTGGACCGCGACGCGTTCGACGTCGCCGACATCGACCACGTCGCAAGCGATTTCGAAGACCTGAACTTCATTGTGGAGCACGTGGGGATGCCCCGGCTGGAGGACTTCTGCTGGATCGCGACCCAGGAGACCAACGTATACGGCGGACTCGCGGTGGTCATRCACTTCATGTACTCGAAGCCGCGCTACTTCGCCCAGGTCATGGGCGAACTTCTCTACTGGATCGGCGAGGACAAGATCCAGTTCTCCTCCGACTACGCKATCTGGACGCCCAAGTGGCTCATCRAGAGTTTCGTCGACTGGCAGTTCCCCGAGGACATGGGGTACGCACCCATCACCACGGAGCAGAAGAAGAAGATCCTCGGGCTCAACGCCGCCAAGATGTACGACCTCCCGGTGCCGGCCGAGCTGCGGCTGGCAGGCGCGTGATGACCGTCGCGTCAGCCGTCCTGACCGAGGCCGACGTACGACGGCAGCTGGACCAGGTCGTCGACCCGGAGCTGGGATCCGGATCAGCGCCCGCCGCGGCAGCAGCCGCCCACCCCGGGCCAGCAGCGCGTTGCGCCGGGTGATCTCGGCGGCGTTCGCGCGCAACCGGTCCTCGCCGCGCGCGACGAGCACGAGGTTGACGAGCACGAGGTCGGCGCCCCGGGCGGCGAACTCGCGGGCGAAGACGGCGCCGATGCCCGTCGACGCACCGATGATCAGTGCGGTCTGCCCGCGGAGATCCACTGCCTCTCCCTACCACAGTTTCTCCCTATCGGCAGGGTGGCCCGGCCACGGGGAGGCGAGGCTTGCCCTGGCAGGTGAGTTGTCCGCCTGTGAGTTATCCGACGGATCGCGGATTGGCGGCGACGGCGGGGCGTCGAGGGAACAGGATCTGGACCGATGGCTCGACGACCGGGAACACCGCACCCCCCGACCTGCCTGACCTGCGCCGCGACCACCTCACCGGCGGGGGCGGGCACGGCGGGGACGGACCCCGAGCTCGATCATCGGGAACGTCCGAGCTGTCCGGGCCAGACCAGGAGCAGACTCTGATCAATCTGTCAAACCGCTGTACACAACCCCCCTCTTGCGCGGTAGCTTGCGACTGGTCACAGTGTTTGCCGGATCAGCTACGCACTGGGGTGAACCGTGCGGGTTCATCAGCATCATCGGCGTACGGCCGGCCGTGCCGACCGGCGGCGGCCCCAGCCACGGGACGACGCAACGAAGCATGGTCCCCGCCCGGTCGGACATCCGTCGCCGGGCTGTGACCGGTGCGCCACGAGGCGCCGGTGCGGAACGTGAGGGGATGGTCATGAACGGCCTGGAACTGTCGCCCACCCGGGCCTCGGACCGGCTCGGTCTGGCGTCCGCCGGACGGGCCGCGGCGGTACTCTCCCGGGAGATCACCTTCGCCGATCCCGATCCGGTGACGCTCACCGAACTCGACGACCGGCTGCACCGGTACGCCACGACCCTGTTCTCCGCCCCACACACGACGCTGGTGGGCCCGGTCATCGCCGACTGGCGGCGGGTCCAGGCCGCCCTGGGACGGCGGCTGTCCCCGACGGTGCACGCCGAACTGACCCGGGTCGCCGGCTACTTGTCGTTCTCCCTCGGGATGCTGGCCGTCGACACCGGCGACGACACCTCGGCGCGGCGGTTCGCGACCCTCACCGAGCAGTTCGCCGCCCAGCTCGACGACCGGCTGCTCACCGGCACCGCGCACAGCCTGGACGCGGCGATCGCCTTCGTCACCGGACGCTACGCCGCCGCCGGCAACGCCGCGGCCAAGGCGGCCGCCGTCGACCATCCCTACCTGCACGGCTGGGCGGCGGCGGTGCAGGTCACCGTCGCCGCGGCCACCGGCGACGAGGCAGCCCTCGACGCCGCCCTGAACCGACTGCRCCACCGGCCGACCGTGCTCGGCCTGCRCCATCCCGGCTGGCCCCCCTTCGACGAGGTCCGGGAGGCCTGCGTCGTCGCCGACGCGATGGCCCGCCTCGGGATGCCCGGGGCGCGGTCCGCCGCCTACACCGCGATCGACCTGACCACCCCGGCGACCCTCGACCGCGGCTGGGCGCTGGCGTCGCTCGCCGCCACCACGCTGCGCCGCGATCCCGCGGTGGCCCAAGCCGCCCTCCTCGAGGTGGAGGACATCCTCGACAAGCACCCGTCGCGGGTGCTCACCCTGAGGATGAACGAGATCCTGATGCTCACCTCGGCGCACGCCGAGCGCGCCTCGCGGCGGGCCGGCGCCGCCTGAGCCGAGCCCGGGGGAGCAGGTCACCGGGCCGGGCGGCCGGCCGCGGCGCGCAGCCGCGCACCGCGGCGCACGAGCAGCCGTTCGGCCAGCGCGTCGGCGCGTTCGATGTCCTCGAGGGTGGCCCGCGTGCGCCGCTCGACCTCCAGGATCGCCGCCAGCAGCTCGGCGGACAGCCGGGTGCGGGYGGCGACCCGGGCGACGCTGGGAGGCAGCGCGGGCGCGCTGCCCGGCACGGCGGGCACGGCGGGCCGGGCGGTGGTGGTCGGACGAGAAGTCAGATGCGCCAGAGCCATACTCCAGTGATATCGCGGCCGGTACGCACCGCAACATCTTGACTTCTCGGCGAATCCGGGATCAGCATCGCCCCACAGGACATCCACAGGGTCGCGGCAGGTTACCCACCGGCTTGTCGACAGGTTTATCCACATAACGATCTTTGTGTGGTGAATGTCACATTCCTGAAGGTTGGGGATGCCGATCGCGGTTCCGGTATTCCGGTCCATTCACGTAACCGGATGATCCTGTTACAGTGTGCACCGACAAGATCGGGGGTCACATGACAAGGTGGGACGATCCGCACCGGCAACCGCAGCAGCCCGGGCCGGCCGGATACTACGAGCCGTACGGATACGAGCCGTACGGACAGCCGCCGCCTCACGGCCAGGCCGGCGGGCCGGGTCCGACGCCGTATCCGATCGGCCCGCCGCAACCCTTCCCGGGTCCCGGYCCGGGCCAGGGCTACCCGCCGGTACCGCCGAAGTCGGTCGCGGTCGCGCTGCTGCTGACCTTCCTGTGGCTGGGCGTGGGCCACATCTACGCCGGCAAGACCACCACGGGTGTCGTGCTTCTGATCGCCGACCTGTTCCTGTGGATGTTCTCCTTCTTCATCATCACACTGATCATCACCGTTCCGGTGTGGTTCATCGTGTGGGTGATCGCCATGGTCAGCTCCGCCTCGGYGGTCCAGGAGTACAACACCCGGCTCGGCTACCCGCGCGGCTGACCACCGCCGCGGGCGAGTAGGGCGTCCACCAACCGGCGGGCGTCGGCGAGATCGACCGGGTCGGCGACGAACAGGATGCKGTACATCATCGGCGCCATGACTCCCTCGACGATCTCACCAACCCCGGGGGTGGGTTCACCGCGACGCGCGGCCCGTTCGACGATGACCCCGATCTGCTCGCGGATGTACAGGTCACAGCGGCACGCCGGCCGGTCGTCGCCGCAGGAAGCGACCAGGTCGCGCAGGAACGCCCGGCCCGCGGGGGAGGACATCTCCTCCAGGTACTGCTCGCAGTAGGCGGCGAGATCGCCGCGCAGCGACCCGGTGTCCACCGGCGGGGTCTCCGGGCGCAGCCGCTCGGCGGCGACGTCGGCGAGCAGCTCGGTCAGATCCCCCCAGCGCCGGTAGACGGTGGAGGCGGTCACCCCCGCCCGGGCGGCGACCAGCGGCACCGTGATCTCGTGCCGACCCCGCTCGGCCTGCAGCGCGCGCGCCGCGGCATGCACGGACTGCTGGACCCGCGCGCTACGCCCCCCGGGCCGCGGACCCTCGGACGGACTCACGCATCCAGCCTAACGCACATCCTTTGCGTTAACGTCGGGCCGAGGGTACCGTCGGGCGCTAACGCAAAATCTTAGCTTTAGCTGTCCGGTGAAGGGAAACCCGATGTCCTCCCAACCCATCGCCACCGGCCTTCCCGCCGACCAGACCGGCCAGACCGGCGCCGCCGGTTACGGGACCCCGTCCTCGGCCACCGCCCCGGTACCGGCGGTGGCCCTGCCGCGGCAGGCCGCGGCCCGCGACGCCCCGTCCGACCCGGGCGCGGCGCCCCACCGGGGCAGGCTGTCCCCGCGCGCCGGATTCCTCCTGCAGACGTCGATGATCGGCTCGTTCCTCGCCGCGTCCTCGGCCCCCACCCCCCTCTACCCGGTCTACCAGGCCCKCTGGGGGTTCTCCCCGATCACCGTGACCGTCGTGTTCGCCGTGTACGCCCTGGCCGTCCTCGCTGCGCTGCTCACCGTCGGAGCCCTCTCCGACCACATCGGGCGCCGTCCGGTGCTGCTCGCCTCCTCGCTGCTGCTCGCCGCCGCCCTGGCGGTGTTCGCCACCGCCGGCGGGGTGGGGGAACTGACCGTCGGCCGCGTTCTGCAGGGCCTGGCGACCGGCGCCGCCAGTGGCGCCCTCGGCGCCGGCCTGCTCGACCTCGACCGGGCCCGCGGCACCCTGGCCAACGGAGTCGGCCCGTTCACCGGCCTGGCCCTGGGCGCCCTCGGGTCCAGTCTGCTCGTGGCCTACCTGCCCGCTCCCACCCGTCTGGTCTACCTGGTGCTGTGCGCGATCGTGCTCGCCCAGGCGGTCGGGGTCGCGGCGATGCCCGAGACCGCACCGCGCATCCCCGGAGCGCTCGCGTCGCTGCGCCCGACCATCGGCGTACCCGCCGCCGCCCGCCGCGACCTGCTGATCGCCGCGCCCTGCCTGGTCGCATCCTGGGCCCTGAGCGGGTTCTACCTCTCCCTCGGCCCGAGCCTGGCCCGTCTCGTCGTCGACTCCCGCTGGGTCGTGCTGGGAGGTCTCGCGGTCTTCGCCCTCACCGTGACCGCGGCCCTGACGGTGCTGCTCCTGCGCGACACCGCTGCCCGTACCGTGATGTTCCTCGGTGCCCTGGGCCTGCTCGTCGGCGTCGGTGTCACCCTGCTCGGCGCGGACCTTCCCTCCACCCCGACGTTCTTCGTCGGCACCACGCTGGCCGGTATCGGTCTCGGCGCCGGTTTCCAGGGCGGCCTGCGCGTCCTGATCCCCCTGGTCGCCCCGCACGAACGCGCCGGCCTGCTCTCGACCGTCTACGTGCTGTGCTACCTCGCCTTCGGCGTCCCCGCGGTCGTCGCCGGCTACCTGGTCACCCACCACGGGCTGCTGCCCACCGCCCGCGGGTACGGCCTGGTCGTCATGGCCCTCGCCGCGCTGGCGCTTCTCGGCCTGCTCACCCGCGCCCGGCGCCCGGCGCCCGGCGCCTGACGGTCCGGCGGATCAGCCGCCGGTCTTCGGCCAGCGTCCCGACTACTGGGGATACGCCAGCAGCGTGAAGTGCGGGATGCGGCATGCAGGAGGCATGGGCGCGGCCCGAGGTTGCTGGTCCGGGTGAGCTGTTTGCGGTGGAGGGCAGGACCGCTGTGGTCACCGGTGCTGCCGGTGCGTGCCGGTGATCGGCGATCTGTCGACGGAGCGGGGTGTCGATGTTGGAGTGGCTGGGGCGCGTTGGCCGAGGTCGAGCTCAGGGCCGGTCGGTGGCGGTGGTTGTCCCTGACCGGTCGGGGATGAAGATCTCCTCGATGGCCAGGCTGAAGATGTCGGCGAGGGTGAATGCCAGGAGAAGACTGGGGTCGTACCGTTCGGTCTCGATCGCGTTGATGGTCTGCCGGGACACCCGGCATCGKTCGGCCAGGTAGGCCTGGCTCCACCGGCGTTCCGCCCGCAGCACGCGCAGCCGGTTCTTCATCGGCGTAGACGGGTGCGCAGGTCTGCGATCAGCAGCCACATCGCCACGCCGCCGATGGTGATTATCTGGGTGAGCTGGCGTAGCTGGACGATGCCGGCGGCGTCGAGCAGGGCGGCTAGCTGAAGCCCTACCAGGACTGCCGCGAAGGTAATCGCCATGCTCTCCACTTGGATCTTGCGCTGGTACTCGTCGGCGCGGCGGAAGGCGCGCAGCAGTACCCATGCCACGGCGAGCGTGAACGCGCCGCTGGCCCCCAGCCACCAGGCCTTCTGGGCGGCGGTCTGGTCGGGGCCGCTGCCCAGGGCCAGAGCGATCCCGCCGAGGGTGGCGACGGGGAGACCGTCCAGGAAGATCGCCCTGCKGGCGGCGCGTGTCACGTTGTCCCGCCGCGTCTCATCGGTCATGTCATCGGTCATGGCATGAATGTAAAGTCGACTTTCCATAAAGTCAAGTTTGCTTGTCATAGGCGGCCCTGGGCGTCAACGTAGGAGGAGTGAGAGGAGACCGGCGTGGTGTCCCCGCGCGCCTACCTGGCCCATCTCGCGCAGACCGGCCCCGCGCTCTGGCCATCCTCGACCTCGCCGGGCCAAGCCGCGGCCCGGTTCTAACGCCGCCAGGGGGAACGCGACCCGGGGCGCGGCGCCGGCTCGGTCGCCGCCCAGATCCGCCGCCACCGCGCCGTCGGGGTGTTCGGGGCGCCACGCAGCCGCGCGGAGACCGCCGCCGACCCCGCGGCCCCACCCGTCCCACCCGTCCCACCCGGTCGGGGGACCGCCCGCGGGCTGGTCCGACCGGGGAAGCCCCCACCACCGGCCGCACCGCCGGGGTCCCCGGCGGTGCGGCCCGCCGGCTCGGACCCCGCCGGGGTCGCTGCGACGTCCGGGGCCGAGCGCGCCGCCGGCACCTGCGCCGCATCCCCGACCCGCGCCTCCTCAGCCGTCCCAGCCGTATCGGGCAGACCAGCCGCACCGGGCAGACCCGAGGCGAAGGCCGCCCGCGTCGCCTCCCACCAGGAGGTCGCGTCCTCGGCGCAGAGCCGGTCGACCTCGGCGGCCAGCCGCGCGGTGAACGCCCGCACATCCTCACCCGGCGCGGGGCGCATCGGCCGGCCGAACCGCACCGACACCGGCGGACGGCCCGCCACCGGCCAGGACCGTCCCCGCGGCATCGCCGCGTACGCACCCCGCAGCCCCACCGGAACCACCGGCACCCCCGCGTTGATCGCCAGATAGGCGGCCCCCAACCGGAACCGGCCCCGCGCCCCGTCCCGCGACCGCGTCCCCTCCGGGAAGATCACCAGGTTCCAGCCGTCCCCCAGCAGGTTCATCGGCGTCGCCGACGGCGCCCCACCGTGCCGTTCGATCGGCACCGTCGCGAACGCGAACGCACTCGACGCCCCCCGCCAGGCACTGTCGAAGAAATAGTCCGCCGCCGCCGTCACCACCGTACGCGCCCGCACCCACCCGGGCACCGTGCACAACAGCAGCGGGGCGTCCAGATGACTGCTGTGATTCGACACGATGATCACCGGGGTGTCGCGGACCCCGTCGAACGCCTCCGCACCGTGCACCGCCACCGTCAGCGTCGTCCGCAGCAGCGGGCGCATCACCCCACGCAGAAACACCCCCCGGGCGGCCCGCGCCGCCGGGCGACGCGCCCACGCGGTCGGGAACTCCCGCGGCACCTCGGGGACCCGATGCGCCTCGGCGCTGCCCGGGACCGGCCCGCGGCCCCCCGGCCGCCACCCGGCCAGCACCGCCCGCAGCCCCACACCCCGTCGCGGCCTACCCGCCATCCCGTTCACCTCTGCCCCTGCCGATCCGGTCCACCGCTGGCACCTGTGCTCCGCCGCGCATGGCCACCGCGTCCCAGCCGGCGACCGCACGATCCGTGACCCGCATCTCCCGCGGTCACCGTACTTCGGCGATCAGATGGGGTGGGGAGTGCAGATAGGTGATAGACGGATCAYGGCCCACCGATCCCGACACCATCTCCAACGCATCCGCCAACGTCGACGCCGCCCGGAACCCCAGCCGCGCGCACRCCGCCCGATCACCGCCCACCCACACCACATCCCCCACATGGGCCATCGCCGGCGCCGCCTCATACCAGCGGTGGAACGGATGCACCCCGTGATGAGCAAGCGACGTCCGATACAGCGACGCATACCAGGGATCGGTGGCGTACTGCCGTTCGAACTTCGCCTCCACCGTCGCAGCCTCGGTCGACTCGGCGAGCACCTCCTCGTAGAAGTCCACGTAGGAGGGGTGATGCAGCTGGGAGAACCGTGGCGTCAGCGGATGGTAGACGATCAACGCCCCGTTCTCGCGGACCACCGGCCGCCCCCGGTACCGGCCGAAAACCTCCCCGAGCGCGCCGTGCGCCGCCAGCACCGGGTTGACCACCGCACCCGCGTCGAACGGCCCGAACGGGCCCAGCCCGACGACAACGACGTCGCTTTGCCCATCGACGGTGACCCGCTGCTGGGCGTCGACCGCCGCCGCCGCGACCGCCGCGACCGCCGTAGGATCCCCCGCGCTCACCGAGGTGACCGCATAGTCGGCAGCGAAGTCACGCAGCAGCCGGCGGCGCGCCCGCGACCCCACCAGCTCCAGGCCACGGCCCAGCCCGACCGCCATCGCCTGATCGGCCAGCGACCACTCCCACTCCCGGCGGGTCAGGAACGGATAGTGCACCGGCGCCGTCGCGGCGTTCACCGTCACCGCGACGGCGAACACCCGCACCGCCTCGCACAGCAGCCGACCCATCCGCGCCGCCGGACCCGGCGGCGCACCAACCCCCCCATCCCCGACGCCGCCAGCGCCGTCCCCGGGCAGGCCGACGCGGCGGACCGCCGCGGCGACGCTGTGCACGTGACGCAGCGTCGCATACGACGACAGGCCGGTCACGAGCCCGCCCGCACCGACCGCCGCCGGGCTCTGCACGACCCCGACGTGCACCAGCAGGTCGGCGGCGGCGACCCGGCGGGAAACCTCCACCTGCTCGTCGGCGTCGGTCACCCCCACGACGGTGAGATTGTCAGGATCCTCCGCGTCATGGCTGCGCAACTGTCCGGGCCAGAACGAGCGGAACACCCGCTCCCCGACGATCCGCTCCACCTCGCCGGCGCTCAACCGCCGGTTCAACCCGTTCGCCACGACCAGCGCCACATCGTCGACACCGGCCGCCGCCGCCGCCGTCAGCACCGCCTCGATGATCCGCCCCCGCACATCCGGGCGACGCATCCGCGGCAACGGCGTCGACAGATCGTCAAAACTGATCGTCAGCCRCATCCCCGGACGCAGCAACGCCGCCAGCGGCTCGCTGCCCACCGGCGCCGCCAACGCCGCGGCGATCGCCGCATCGACGTCACCGACCCCGGGCAGCGACTCGGGCGGATACACCACCCGTGTCCCGAGCGGGAACTGCTCGAGCAGCACGCCCTCACCCTGGTGCACCAGCAGCGGGGGAGTCCGCTCGTCAACCTCGAGCACGAACCCCGGTCTCACCAGCATGATCCCTTCCACGTCCGGCACGAAGGGACAACCCCTCCGTGTTGGCGCCCCGCCCGGCGGCGCAGCCCCGCCATGACCCCACCCGCCCCGGCCCTCGGCCCGATCCCGGCACGCCCGCTCACAGCGCCACCGTCGGATCGAACGCAATCCGCACCGCACCGAGCCGACCCGCGCACAACGCGTGCTCCAACGCCTCCCGCCAGCGGGTCAGCGGATACGTCGCCGCGACCRCCCCGTCCAACGGGGCGCCGGCGGCCAACGCGAACGCCCGGGCCAGCACCGAAGGCGCCGCGCCGCGCCGCGCCGCGCCCACCAACTCCAACCCCCGCGCCCACAGCGGCGTCAGATCCACCCGGCCCGTGGGCACACCCGAAAGCACCACCCGCCCCCCCGCCCGGGTCGTGCGCAGCGCCGTGGACAACGACGACGCCCGCCCCGCCGCGTCGAACGCGACATCCACCCCGCCGAGCAGGAACGCCCCACCCGCCCGCGGCGACACCCGCATCGCATGCGTGGCCCGACGCACCCCGGCGACCGCCCCGTCCGGGTCGAACACCACGTCCGCCCCGAACCGGCGCGCCAGCTCCGCCTGGCGGGGATACTTCGCCACCACCGCCACCTGCCCCGCCTCGGTATGGGCCCGCAACGCAAGCACCGTGCACAACCCGGCCGCCCCCGCCCCGACGACGAGGACCCGCTGCCCGGCGCCGACCCGCGCCCGGTCCACGGCATGCACCGCGGCGGCCAGCGGGTCGACGAGCACCGCCCGGGCATCCGGCAACGTCGCGGGCACCGGGCACAGCTGCCCACGGTGGGCGAGCATCACCCGGCTCCACCCACCGCCGCCCACCCCCCGCGCCCACCCGCCGTCACCGGCTCTGCCGTCACCGACTCTGCCGTCACCGGTCCCGGGACCGCTGCCCGGCGCCGGATCGACAACGACCCGGTCCCCGGCCGCCAGCACCCGCCCGTCGTCCAACGTCACCGACTCCTRCACCTCGGCGACGACCTCCTGACCCGGCACGAACGGCAGACCCACCATCGCCGTCAGATAGGCCGACACCCGACCCGTCACCAACGCCAGATCCGACCCGCTGATCCCCGCCAGCCGCGGCCGCACCGTCACCCACCCCGGACCCGGCACCACCGGATCACCATGCTCGACATAGCGCAGCGGCGCCGCCACCCCGGCCAGCCCCGACCACCCCGACGGCCCCGCCCCGACCAGCCGCGACGCCGCCTGCCGCGACACCGACGCATACAGCTCCAACCCGCGGGTCACCGCCCACCCCCCGACACCACGACCCCCGCCGGCCCCGTGCCCGGGCCTGGCCTTGAGCTCAAGGCCGCCGCCCCCGCCCGCGCCGCCGCGGCCCGCAGGCCACGCTCCCGACGGTCCCCGACGACCAGACGCGGCTCCCCGGCCGCCGACGCCCACTCCTCGATCGGCCACCCCGCCCCCCGCGCCACCTGATGCAACGCGAGATCCGGGTTCACCGCCACCGGGTTACCGACCGCCCGCAGCAACGGCAGATCCGACTGGCTGTCCGCATACGCCCACGACACCCCCAGATCCGCCCCCAACACCCGCGCATGATGATCAATGAACGCCGCCCGCGCATCCCCGACCAGCGGCGAGGACTCCAACCGGCCGGTCAGCAGACCATCCGCACCCACCTCCAGCCGCGCGGCGACCACATCGTCGAACAACGGCGCGAACGGCCGCGTCAACACCTCCACCGCCCCGGTCAGCAGCACCGTGCGATGCCCCGCCGCCCGATGCTCACGCACCCGACGGATCCCCGCCGGTTTCACCCGCCGCAGCAGAATGTCCCCGGCGACCTCCACCACCAGCCGTTCCAACTCCGCCGGATCCACCCCCGCGTAGCGCGCGTACACCGACCGCATCAGATGCCCCCGGTCACGACGCTCCGCACGCACATACCGCGGCAACGCCACCGCCAGCGACGCAAGCTCCCGCACCCGCCGCGGCGCCGAGGCGTCCGCCAACCGCATCCACAGATACGACTCGATCACCGTCGCCGACGCCACCGCCCCATCCAGGTCGAACACCGCCAGCACCCCGTCACCGGCGGCCAGATGCCCCGACAGCCGCCGCGGCGGCGCGGGATCACGCGGCCGGCGCAGCACCGCCGTCACCGCCGGGCAGTGCACGTCCTGCAGATAGTGCCGCCAGTCGAAACACGCCGGATCAAACCCGAACTCCGCCTGATCGGCCGGATCCATCGCCGCGTGCAACGCACCCGTGGCGTCGTCGACATAGACCAGCTCCGCCTTCGTGTACGCCCGGTASACATCCGAGTAGCGGCGCAGAAACCCCACCCGGCTCTCCGCCCGCTCCAGCTCCCCGGCAAACCGGCGCACCCGATCCGAGGGCGGGGCATGCTCCAACRCCCGGCCCGCCAACCCCACCAGCCGCTCCGAGCGACGCAGCTTCGCCTCCACCGCCGCCGCCCCCGCGAACGGCCACTCCGGCACCGCGAACGTCCCCCGACCGCGCCGCGGCAACGGATCGGCCTGGAAATAGTCCCGCACATAGGCGTACAGATCCCGAAACAGCAACGGATTACGAAAACCCGAACACACCGTGTAATAGGCCGGGGTGTCCGCCGGCGGCACCACCGCCGCCGCCGCCAGGATCGCGTTGACAACCAGATCCACCGGGATGATGTCCACCACCGCGTCCGGGGAGGCGGGGAAGTCCGGCAGCTCACCGCGGCCATAGGCCAGGATCAGCGGCTCGGCCATCTTGAACCCCTCGATCCACCCCGGGAACGGCCGGCGCAGCGCACTCTCGATGATCGAGGGACGGACGACCGTCAACGGCAGATCCCCGTGATGATCCTCCAGATACCGCTCACCCAACGCCTTGGTGAACGTGTACGCATCCGTCCACCCCAGCACCTGCGCCCGCTCACCCCCGGCCGTCACCATCCGCCGCGCCACCCACGCCCGGCGCAGCCGCTCCGCCTCCGCCGACACCGTCTGCGCCCCGGCGGCGGCGAACCGCCGCGACGCCTGCGCCCGAAACCGCGCCGAACACTCCGGCGCCCGCGAGGCGTCCTCGGTCTGCTGGCGCACCCGCGACGCCGCATCCCACTCGACCCGCCAGTCCACGTCATGGGCCAGCGGCCCCTCGGCGATGTGCCCCGAACGCAACCCCGCCACATACGCCGTCGACACATGCACCAGATGAGGCCTGGCCCCCCCGGCCGCAAGCGCCCGCAGCAGCTCCGCCACCCCACCGACGTTCGTGGTGAACGCCTCGTCGACCGGCGGGTCGAACGACACCTCCCCGGCACAGTGGATGACCACGTCGAGGTCGGCGGGCAGATCCGGCATCGACGCCAGATCCCCCTCGATCACCTCCACCCGCTCGGCGAGCAGCGCCGCCACCCCCGCCGCACCCAACCCCTCCCGCAACCCGCGAAACGCCGGCTTCCGCATCATCCGCGCCAGCCGCGCCGCCCCGCTGTGACTGCCCCGCGGCCGCACCAGCGCCACCACCGCCGTGTCGGGGAAGTCCGACAGCAACCGTTCCAGCAGCGCCTCCCCGACGAACCCGGTCACCCCGGTCACCAGGACCCGCCTGCCCGCGAGCCGCTCACGCAGCCCCACCCTGACCTCCGCTGCCGTCACCTGCACCGCCACCTGCTCGTCCGGTGAGCATCCGCTGCACCGCTGCGCCGCCTGGGCCCTGCTCGTCCGGGTGGGCACCCGCCCACCCGAAGCTCACCCGGAGGGCAACAGTAGGCGACGATCCGCCCCCGCGACGTCAACCGGCGCACCGCCTGCGTGTGCCCACGCCGAGGTACGCAGGGAAACCTACCGTCACCAGGGCAGCGCCATGACGGGCAGCCCCACCACCCACCCGCCGAGATGACCCTGCGCGTCACTGCGACAGCCGGACGAACACGCCCRCTCAATCGGCAACCGGACGAACACGCCGGCTGAGGCCGTCCACGGCCTCAGCCACCCGCGGCCTCGGCCAGCGCCCGCACCAGCCGCGTGCACGAACCGGTCAGCCCCCACCGTTCGGCGAGCGCCCCCACCGCCGCCGGATCGACCGGCGCCGCCGGCAGCAGATCAGCGAAGGCACCCACCGGCACGTCCCGCACCACCGCCACCACCCCCACCGCGGCACGCACATAGTCCCGGGCGCCCCGCAACCGACGCCGCGCCCCGGCCGGCAGACCCGCGCCGCCGTCGGCGTCAACCGCGGCGAGCACCGCCGCGAGCGACCCGAACCGGGTCAGCAGCGCCGCGGCGGTCTTCGCCCCGATCCCCGCCACCCCCGGCAACCCGTCACTGGGATCACCGCGCAGCACCGCGAAATCGGCATAGGCCCGCCCCGGAACGCCGTAGCGTGCCGTCACCGCCGCCTCGTCCACCACCGCGAACTTCTCCACCGCGTACCGCACCCGCACCCCGGCCGCGTCGTCGACGAGCTGGAACAGGTCCCGGTCACCGGTCAGAATGTCCACCYCCCCCCGGTGACGGGTCGCCAGCGTCGCGATCACGTCGTCAGCCTCGAACCCGGCGGCCTCCGCCCGGGCGATCCCGAACGCGTCGAGGACCTCGTCGATGATCGGGAGCTGGGCGAGCAGGTCGCCGTCCACCCGCTCGACCTGCCCGCCCCCGCCGGCCTCGCCGGCCCCGACGTCGGCGACCCGGTGCGCCTTGTAGGACGCCAGCAGCGCCACCCGGAACGCCGGCCGCCAGTCGGCGTCGAAACACGCCACGACCCGCTTCGGGCGCACCTCGCCGATCTGCCGGGCCAGCACGTCGAGCAGTCCCCGCACCGCGTTCACCGGCGTGCCGTCGGGAGCCCGCACCGAACGCGGCACCCCGAAAAACGACCGGAAGTACAGCGACGGGGTGTCGACAAGCATCAGCCGACCGTCCGCCCCCGCCCGCTCACCCACAAACACCGTCCCACCCTCCCCGCACACAGCCGGTACCCATCCCAGCGGCTATCCCCACGGGACCAGACCACGGACCAGAAACATCCACATCATCCCCCGTCCTCCTGCATACGCTCCGAACGTGCTGGAAGATCTCGACCGTCAAATCGTGCAGATGCTGTGCCGAGATGGGCGTATGAGCTTCACCGACCTCGGCCGAGCCACCGGCCTGTCGGTCTCCGCCGTCCATCAGCGCGTCCGACGCCTGGAACAGCGTGGAGTGATCACCTCCTACACGGCGCTCGTCGACCCCGCCCAGGTCGGCCTGCCCCTGACCGCCTTCATCTCGATCACACCGATCGACCCGAGCMAACCCGACGACGCCGCCGACCGGCTCGCCCACATCGTCGAGATCGAGGCCTGCCACAGCGTCGCCGGCGACGAGAGCTACCTGCTCAAGGTGCGAGTCGCCACCCCCGGCGACCTCGAGACGCTGCTGCAGCAGATCCGCGCCGCCGCGAACGTCTCCACCCGCACCATGGTCGTGCTCTCCACCCCCTACGAAGGACGCCCCCCCGCCCTGTGAACACCCGCCGGACCAACCCCCGCCCCGGACCGCCCCCGGACCGGAGCGCCGCTCACCGCACCAGGGCACGGCCACCGCCCGGATCGAACAGATGGATCCGCGTCACGTCCAGGGCGGCAGACTCACCACCGTGACCGACGACGCCCCCCGACCCGCCCGCACCATCCTGTACCGGGGCGGGCGCATCCACACCCCGGCCGACCCGTTCGCCACCGCGATGCTCACCGACGGCGACACCATCGCCTGGGTCGGCTGCGACGCCGTCGCCACCCATCTCGACGCCGACACCGTCATCGACCTCGACGACGCCCTGATCACCCCCGCCTTCGTCGACGCCCACGTCCACACCACCGCCACCGGCCTGGCCCTGTCCGGCCTCGACCTCACCGGCACCCCCACCCGCGCCGCCGCCCTGTGCGCCCTCACCGCACACGCCCACCGCCACCCCACCACCACCCTGTTCGCCACCGGCTGGGACGAGACCACCTGGACCGACGACCCACGCCCACCCACCGCCACCGACCTCGACCGCGCCGCTGGCGGCGCGGTCGTCTACCTCGCCCGCGTCGACGGCCACAGCGCGGTGATCTCCTCCGCGCTCGCCGCCGCATCCGGCGCCCCCCACCACCCCGGCTGGCACCCCGACGGCACCGTCACCGGCCACGCCCACCACCTCGCCCGCCGGACCGCCGACGCCACCCTGACCCCCACCGGGCGCCGCGACGCCTGGAACACCACCCGCACCCGCGCCGCCGCCCTCGGCATCGTCGCCCTGCACGAGATGGCCGGACCCGACATCTCCTCCGCCGACGACCTCGCCGGCCTGCTCGCCCACGCCCGCGCCGTCCCCGGACCCGACATCGTCGGCTACTGGGCCGGGGACATCGCCACCGCCGTCGAACTCGGCACCGCCTGGGGCGGCGACGCCTTCGTCGACGGCTCCCTCGGCTCCCACACCGCCGCCCTGCACACCCCCTACGCCGACATCCCCCACATCCGCGCCACCACCCACCTCGACGCCGACACCATCCGCGACGCCGTCCTCGACTGCGCCGACGCCGGCCTACAGGCCGGCTTCCACGCCATCGGCGACGCCGCCATCACCACCGTGCTGGACGGCCTCGAAGCCGCCGCCACCACCCTCGGCCACAACCAGATCACCGCCGCCCGCCACCGCCTCGAACACGCCGAAATGACCACCCCCGACCACCTGCCCCGCATCGCCGCCCTCGGCCTCGTCGCCAGCGTCCAACCCGCCTTCGACGCCCGCTGGGGCGGCGAGAACGGCATGTACGCCACCCGCCTGGGCCCCACCCGTGCCGCCGCCATGAACCCCTTCGCCGCCATGAACCGCGCCGGCATCCCCCTGGCGTTCTCCTCCGACGCCCCCGTCACCCCCCTGGACCCCTGGGGCGCCATACGCGCCGCCGTCACCCACCACACCCCCACCGCCCGCCTCTCCGCCCGCGCCGCGTTCACCGCCGCGACCCGAGGCGGCTGGCGCGCCGCCCGCGCCGACACCGACGGCCACGGCACCCTCGCCCCCGGCGCCCCCGCCACCTACGCCGTCTGGGCCGTGCCCGGCGAACTCGTCGCCCAGGTCCCCGACGACCGCATCGCCGCCTGGTCCACCGACCCCCGCGGCGCCGTCGCCGCCCTGCCCGACCTGTCCGCGCCCGCCCCGACCTGCCTACGCACCGTCCTGCGCGGCCGCATCCTGCACGACACCCTCACCTGAACACCGGCCCCGCCCGACCTGCCCACRCACCGTCCTGCGCGGCCGCGTCCCCCTCGGCTTCGAGTCAGCTTCGAGCGTCAGGGCCGCCACACGCCCGCCGACCAGGACCGGCGTGCTCAGCACGACCCGTGTGACCGAAACTGGTCCAGTGACCCCACCGCCCGCCCGCCCGCCCCACCAAGCGGCCGGTGACACGGCCCCCATCCCACCAGCCGTCCCCGAACCGCGCGTGAACGGCGAACCACCCGTGAACGGCGAACCAGGCATGGGCCCGCGGCCAGACCCGGCGGACCCGCAACCCACCCTGAGATCCACCTTGAGATCCACCCTGATCCGCCACACCCGACGCCCACTCGCCGCGCTCCTCGGCGGCGCCCTGCTCTACCTCGCCACCCCACCGGTCGGCTGCTGGCCCCTGGCCCCCGTCGCGGTCACCCTGCTCACCCTCGCCGTCCGCAACCGGCGTCTGCGCGCCTCCTACGGCCTGGGACTGCTGTTCTCCCTCGCCTTCTGCATCCCCCTCCTGCGCTTCGTCTCCTTCGTCGGCGCAGACGGATGGCTCGTGCTCTCCCTCGCCGAAGCCGCCATCCTCGCCCTCGTCGCCCCCGCCACCACCCTCGTCTGGCGGCTACCCGGCGCCTGGCTGTGGACCGCCGCCGTCTGGGTCGCCCAGGAAGCGCTGCGCAGCCGAGCGCCCTTCGGCGGCTTCCCCTGGGGACGACTCGCCTTCACCCAGCCCGACAGCCCCTTCACCGCCCTGGCCGCCCTCGGCGGCGCCCCCGCCGTCACCGCCGCCGTCGCCGCCACCGGCGCCCTGACCGCCCTCACCATCGTCAGGATCACCACCCCCGCCCGCGGCACACCCACCCCCCGCACCCTCCCAACAGCCGCCACGGCCCGCCGCCTCGCCGCCCCCATCCTCGGCACTGCCGCCCTCACCCTCACCGGCCTGCTCGTACCCCTGCCCACCGCCCCCGAGCACGGCACCCTCACCGTCGCCGCCATCCAGGGAAACGTCCCCGCCGACGGCGGCTACCGCGCCCTCGGCCGCGCCTTCCAGGTCACCGCCAACCACGTCACCGTCACCAGGCACCTCGCCACCGACGTCACCACCGGAACACACCCACAACCCGACCTCGTCCTGTGGCCGGAGAACTCCTCCGACCTCGACCCCCTCACCAACCCCGCCGTCGCCACCGCCCTGCGCGCCGCCGCCCGCACCGCCGGCGCCCCCCTCCTCGTCGGCGCCGTCCTGGGCGGCCCCGGACCAGGCCACCTCCGCAACGCCGGCATGATCTGGACCGCTGACGGCTTCACCGGCCAGATGTACGTCAAACGCCACCCCGTCCCCTTCGCCGAATACCTCCCCGGCCGCGCCCTACTCGAAAAACTCATCCACCGCTTCGCCGACGAGATGCCCAGCGACTTCCTCGCCGGCACCACCCCCGGCGCGCTCCACGCCGCCGGCACCACCATCGGAGACATCATCTGCTTCGAAGTCGCCTACGACGGCCTCGTCCGCGACACCGTCAACCACGGCGCCGATATCCTCGTCATCCAGACAAACAACGCATCCTTCGGTCGCAAAGGTGAAAGCCAACAGCAACTCGCCATGTCACGTCTGCGCGCAGTCGAACACGGCCGGGCCACCGTCCAGGTCTCCACCAGCGGTGAAAGCGCCCTCATCACTCCCGACGGCACCCTGCTCGCCAAAACCGGCCTCTACGAAGCAGGCATCCTCACCGCCGCGCTACCCCGACGCACCACCCGCACCCTCGCCGACCAGGCCGGGATCCTCCCGGAGGCGGTTCTCATCGCCCTCGGCCTGACCRCCATGATGGCAGGGGTGATCCACGCCCGGCGAACCCGTCCCACGGCCCGGACCGTGACACCGCCAACACCGACATGACCGCCACCCCGTAGCCGGCACACCACCAAACCCCATGACCCCGCGAAACGACACCGACAGCGCCACCCACCGTGACGCCACCCGGGCAGACACCACCGCGGACATGGTCCCTGACCAGGAGAGGAAGCGCGTGGATCCCAACCGCGTTGTCGTCTGCGTCCCGACCTACAACGAACGGGACAACCTACCGGACACCGCCCGCCGCCTGCGGACGGCCAACCCGACGGTCGACCTGCTCGTCATCGACGACGCCAGCCCCGACGGCACCGGGAAGATCGCCGACGAACTCGCCGCCTCCGACGACCACATCCACG
This sequence comes from Frankia sp. CgMI4, assembly GCF_001756285.1. Lineage (NCBI taxonomy): Bacteria > Bacillati > Actinomycetota > Actinomycetes > Frankiales > Frankiaceae > Frankia > Frankia sp. CgMI4. The sequence goes on along the minus strand of NZ_MAQZ01000068.1, from coordinate 29,894 downwards.
TCCTGCACCGCGAAGGCAAATCCGGCCTCGGCACCRCCTACGTCGCCGGGTTCTCCTGGGCACTACACCACGGCTACACCGTCATCGTCGAAATGGACGCCGACGGCTCCCACCAACCCGAGCAGCTACCCCGCCTGCTCGCCGCCCTCGACCACGCCGACCTCGTCATCGGATCCCGCTGGATACCCGGGGGAGAGGTCCGCAACTGGCCGCGGCGCCGCTTCCTGCTCTCCCGCGGCGCCAACCTCTACGTCCGCGCCGCCCTCGGCATACCCCTACGCGACGCCACCGCCGGCTTCCGCGCCTACCGCGCCGACGTCCTCCGCGACCGCGACCTGCACCGCGTCACCTCCCAGGGCTACTGCTTCCAGGTCGACCTCGCCTGGCAGGCCTGGCGCCGCGGCTTCCGCGTCCGCGAAGTCCCCATCACCTTCGTCGAACGCGAACGCGGCACCTCCAAGATGAGCAACGCCGTCGTCGCCGAAGCCCTCTGGCGCGTCGCCTGGTGGGCCGCCACCACCCGACGCCACCGCCCCACCCCGAAGACAACCACCGACACCACACCCCACGAGCCCCTCCACACCCCCCAGGACCGCAACGTCACCCAGGACCGCAACGTCACCTCCGGCCACGCCTGAATCCGACGCCCACCGGCCGAACCGGCCCCCCACCACCGCCCAACACCCGACCGCCCAACACCCGACCGCCCAACACCCGACCCGAGGCCGCACGCAACCAGTCGGCACAACACGATGCGACACCCGGCCGGACCCGACGCGGCCACCACGGCCGCCCGGGCACGKCTCAACCCGCCCCGTGYCCGGCAGCCCACCCCACGAACACGACACAACGAACCGACCGCGGACACGGCGAAAGGTCGGACACGGCAACCACCCCGCGCCCGACCCCTACCGCACAACCACCCAAACGATCAGGCCGATCAGGCTGAACGCCTGTCCGTACCGGCACCCCRCAGAACGGCCAACCGCTCCGCCAGGACCTCTTCAAGGTCATCCGTCGTCCGACGCTCCATCAGCATGTCCCAGTGCGTACGCGGCGGCTTCGCCTTCTTCGGCTCAGGCCGCTCACCATCGACGATGACCGACGCCCCACCACAAACCCTGCACTCCCACACCGACGGCACCTCGGCCTCAGCCGCGAAGGGCATGGTGAACTGGTGGCCGTTCGGACAGTCGTAGGACGCGGACTGCCGTGGGGCAAGCTCGGTGCTGCGGTCAGTCTCGTAGGACACAGCACCGAGACGGCTTCCCCGCAGGATGCGCTCGCCCATATAACTCCTCCGAGCGTCGAGACGTGTGCAACTACCCCTCGATAACGTTCCAGCCAGCCCAGGCGTTCCCACCGACGAAGGACCACCAACACAACCATGAACACCCAACGCTCCCACTCCACCACAAAATACCGCACCGCCCACTCCCGAACCCTGCACACCACCACCCTCGGCATCACCCGCGCCACCATCGGCATCCTCGCCCTCAGCCGCCCCGTCGACATCATCCGCCTCACCGGCGTCGACCGCGTCACAGCCGGCAGACTCGCCTGGCTCGCCCGACTCGCCGGCATCCGCGACCTCGCCCTCGGCACCGGCCTCCTCCACGCCCTGATCACCCGCCGCGACACCACCACCTGGCTGTGGACCGGAATGATCGCCGACGCCGCGGACGTTGCCGTCCTTGCAACCGCCACCACCCGCGGCGAACTCCCACCCATGATCGGCACCGCCATGACCACCGCCGCCCTCGGCGGCGTCACCGCCGCCGTCCCCCTCGCCCTGCCCCGACACCACCCGAACACCGACCCACCACCGACCATCGACACCGGGGGAGAGCACCACCACCCCGCCCCACCCACTCCCACCCGCAGAAAGGCAGCCACGACACCATGACCGACCCCCACGACACCACCGGACCCGACAAAATCGTCAAGACCGACGAGCAGTGGCGCGCCGAACTCGACCCCGAGCGCTACGCCATCCTCCGCCGCGCCGCCACCGAACCCCCCTTCACCGGCGCCTACACCTACAGCAAAGAAAACGGCACCTACCGCTGCGGCGGCTGCGGCGCCGCCCTGTTCACCTCCGACACCAAATACGACTCCGGCTCCGGCTGGCCCAGCTTCACCCAACCTGCCGTCGCCGACGCCCTCGAACTCGTCGAAGACCACTCCCACGGCATGATCCGCACCGAAGTCCGCTGCGCCCGCTGCGGCGGACACCTCGGCCATGTCTTCGACGACGGACCCGGCCCCACCGGCCAGCGCTACTGCATGAACAGCCTCGCCCTCGACCTCGACCCCCACTGAAGCCGCCTCCAGGTAAACCGTTTCCCCCGCAGCCCGGGCTGCCAGGCACAGGGAAGCAGGGCCCACACCTCGGCGGGTTCACGCCGGGCCCTCCCCCACCCACCAAAAACGCCGATAATGAGCATTATGTCAAGTAGAGCTGGTCGCAGGGCCTCCCCTCCTCGGCCCCGGGCCGCTCAGCCGCAGTTGATTCACCGGCCCGGCTGAACGTGACACACCTCGACCGGTGGCGTCCCCGGCCAGCGATGTCMCCCATCCGGATGCCRCCGGTCAAACCCGGCCGTCACCGGCCATACGAGGCTTCCATGCCTACCAATGATCAACTTGGCTTGATCTGCCTTTACTCCCCCGGTGCTGGTTGGTGTTTTTGTTTTTGATCATGGCATGTGAGATGTCGTCAACACTGTTGATTATCTTGAAGTGAATGTGGGGGACCTGGGCACGGTCCGCGGTCCCCCAGCGGACCGTCACCGCCCATGCCTTGAACAGCTCGGCAGCCGCGCCCTGGATGACGGCGTTACGGGCGAACCTGCCCCGGGCCGCCTCCGGGACGGCGACGTTCGCCGCCGCGTCGGGATCGTCGGGCGGGTCGGCAGCGGATGCTGCGGCGACCTGGCGCTCCGAGCTACGAGCTGCTGATCGACGAGGCCGCGGTCCGGCGACCGTCCGCGCCGCCGCCGGTGATGCGCGAGCAGCTCGCGCATCTGGCGGCTCGGGCCGACGAGGAGAACGTCACGGTGCGGGTGCTGCCGATCGAGGCGGTGGTCCGCGACTACCAGACGTTGCCGGGAGCGCTGTCGCTCTACACCTATCCCGATCCGGGCGACCCGGTGGTGGCGGCGATCGAGTCCATCACCACCGACGTCATCGTGACGGATTCCGCGCAGGTCGCACGGTACGCCGAGCGGTACGACCTGCTGGCCGAGGTGGCGCTGTCCCCCGGCGACAGCGTCGAGTTCATCAGCCAGGCCGCGACGAAGCTGCCTGACCGTTAGGAAGCGACCACCATGAACAGTGYCGTGAGCACCCCCGCCTTCGCCTCCCTCGTCACCGCCTGGCGCAAGTCCAGCCGCAGCGAGCCGACCGCCAACTGTGTTCAGGTGGCCGCGGCCGGGGCTGGCGCGGCCCGCCGGATAGGCGTCYGCGACTCCAAATTCCCGTCAGGCCCTGATTTGTGGTTCACCCCGGCCGTCTGGGCGGCCTTCGTCGACCAGACCAGGCGGCAGCCCGGCGCGCAGATCCGGGACGGCGGCGTCATCACCGGGCACATTCCGGCCGAGCAGGTCCCAGCGGACTTCCACAGGGACGACAAGGTCTTCGAGCCGGGACGGCCGGCGATCACGATGCGCGGTACCGCCGGTTTGGATGGCCCGGTCCTCTACTTCACCGAGGTCGAGTGGGAGGCCTTCGTCGCCGGCGTGACGGCCGGCGAGTTCGACGACCTGCCCGGCGGCCTGGCGGAGGAGCCAGGGCGCCCCAGCCGGTAGCGTCACCGACGTCCCAGCCGTCAGGGGCCGCAGCCATTCAGAGGGCTGCGGCCCCTGACGCGTTCTCGCGTCCTTTCGCCCCGCCGCGCGGCGCCGAAACCCGTTGGGGCTTGTCACATTCGGTCCGAACTCGGATACTGCCCTCACGATGTGCGTTGCTGCACTGTGCAGAGCTGTGCGCAGTGATACGCACTGGCAGTCCGGGGAGGCCTGGCGTAAGCGGGCGTCACCGTCGTGGCAGAGGCCGCGTTCCAGGACCGGCTCTGGACCCCCATCTGGAACCGCTCACCGCCCACGCCGACGTGCGAATCATCCGCTGCACCGTCGACGCCGCCGTCGCCCACCAGCGGATCACCACCCGCGCCGGGCTCGATCCCCACCGCACTGCCCACGGCGACCGCGACCTCCTCGACGACATCGCCGCCGGCCGCCACTCTCTGGATGGCTTCGTCGACATCAGCCTGGACCTCCCGCGGCTCCCCGTCGACACCAGCGACGGCTACCGCCCCGGTCTCGACACCATCGCGGCGTTCCTCACCGAGTCCGTCCCGTGAGCRCTGAGCCGTCGGACGGGTCTGGCAGGCCGTGTCGACTCAGCCCGCGGCAGCTGCCGTCTCGGTGGCGCGCAGGTAGCTGTACACCGTCTCGCGGCTGACGCCGAACTCGCGGGCCAGATCGGACTTCTGCTCGCCGGCGGCGGCGCGCGCGACCAGATCCCGGGCCTGGCCCGGGGTCAGGGCGGGCTTGCGGCCGGTGTAGGCGCCGCGCTGCTTCGCGGCGGCGATGCCCTCGCGCCGGCGTTCGAGGATCAGTGCGCGCTCGAACTCGGCGAACGCGCCCATGACGGACAGCAGCAGGGTCGCCATCGGCGAGTCCTCGCCGATGAAGGTCAGGCCCTCCTTGACGAACTCGACCCGCACGCCCTTGGCCGTGAGGGTCCGCACGATGCGGCGCAGATCGTCAAGGTTGCGGGCGAGGCGGTCCATCGAGTGCACGAGCACGGTGTCGCCCTCGCGGACAAACGCGAGCATCTCGTCGAGCTTCGGCCGATCGGCATCCTTCCCGGACGCCTTGTCCGTGAACAGCGGACAAACGCGAGCATCTCGTCGAGCTTCGGCCGATCGGCATCCTTCCCGGACGCCTTGTCCGTGAACAGCCGCTCGGCCTCGACCCCGTCTAGGCGAGCGGCACGCGCGTCGCGGACCGCGCCGACCACCAGACCCAGCAGGGTGCCAGCAACGCCTCGATCCCGGCGAGCACCCGCGCGGCCTGGCCGGCCCCGGCCAGGGGAACCGCGAGCCGCACCACGCCCGGCGCCACCGCACCGCCCGCCCCACGCGGGCCGTCCCTACCCTTCAGACCCTCCGGGCTGTCCGCACCCTCCCGACCGTCCGTGTCCTCCCGACCGGTGCCACCGCTCACCGTGGGCGCGGACGCGGCCCGGGGCCGGTAGGCCACCCCGAGGCCGGCTCCGCCCAGCGGGACCAGGGCGAGCAGATCCCGGCGGACGAACCCGTCGGCCCGCAGCCGGGCGAGCAGGCCCGACTCCGGGTAGGACGGGGATGCCGACGTCACTGGTCGATTCTCACCGGCGGGTCCGACAGTTCGCGCCCCTCCGGGACGGTGCTCACGGCTGTCGGGCCAGTAMTCACGGTCGCGGTGCCAGGGTCCACGGCACCCCCGGCGGCCAGTGGCAGCCCGGTGACGCGACGCGCCCGAAGAGCTAGAAAGCCGAAATGCCCACGTTGGAAACGTTGAGCGGCAAGAATCCGACGACGGGAGATCGGAACCTTCGCGGGAAGAGGCGGTTTCATGGCAGGACGGGACAGCGAGTACGAACGCCCCATCCTGCTCAGCTGCGGCGGCTGCGACGTGCGCTGGACGGCGCTGACCGCGGCGCACTGCCCGTCCTGCCACGAGACCTTCGCCGGCACCACCACCGGCTTCGACGCGCATCGGGTGAAGGGGGCCTGTCTTTCCCCGGAACGGGCCGGGTTACGCCGCGACCGCGGATACTGGCTCAGCGGAGACGAACAGCCGCCCGGCCGCATCCTGCGGGTCTCCGACCGGCAAGGCGGTTCGGCCGGCCCCGCGGGCGCCCGCGGTGGCGCCGGAGGCGGGGCCCGAGGTGGCGCCGGCACGGTACGGATGGCCGRCTGACCGAGCCCTCCCCCTTGTGTTCCCCGGCTGCGGTCCCGCAGCACCCGGACGCCGTCGCAGACCGCTCTCCCCCGTCCAGGGACGCTTCCGTTGGGGTAAAGGGGCCCGGCAGTGAAGATTCGACCGAGATGGCACGCTTAAAGCCCATGCCGGTTTTTTCCGGCCAAGCTATGACGTTCGACGTCGTTTCTCAACGCCCCGCGCCGGCGTCCACTCGGCGGGCGGYGATCCGTTTGGCGGTGGGCCACCGCACGTCGTGCGCCCAGCCGAGCTTCTCGAACAGGCGGATGAGTGCGGCGCTGGGATCGATCTGGCCGGGCAGGACGCCGTGGCGGGCGCTGGTGGGGTCGGCGTGGTGCAGGTTGTGCCACGACTCCCCCAGCGAGGGTATGGCCAGCCACCACACGTTGCTGGAGCGGTCCCGGGCCGCGAACGGTCGGGTGCCGATCGTGTGGCAGATCGAGTTGATGGAGAAGGTGACGTGGTGCAGCAGCGCGATACGGACCAGCGCTCCCCAGAACAACGCGGTCGCGGCCCCGGCCCAGGACATGCTCCACAGGCCGCCGACCAGCGGCGGCAGCAGCACCGAGGCGGCGACGAGCCAGGGGAAGCGGGCCGAGATCGCCGCGATGTCCCGATCGGCGAGCAGATCCGGGCAGAACGTCTCCGGCGCGGTCCGTTCCGGGTGGAAAAGCCATCCGACATGGGCGTGCAGGAACCCTTTCGCCAGGCCCCTGCCATGATGACCGAAACGCCACGGTGAATGCGGATCAGCTGCCTGGTCGGAGTATTTGTGATGCCGCCGGTGGGCCGCGACCCAGTCGGTCACCCCCATTTCGATGGCGAGGCTCCCGGCGACGGCGAGGATTATCCGCAGCGGCCGACCGGTCCGGAAGGAACCATGCGTGAACAGCCGGTGGTAGCCCACGGTGACACCGAATCCGGTGATCAGGTACATGACGGCACCGATGACCAGGTCGTGCCAGCCCAGCCCCCACCCCCAGGCCAGCGGGACCGCGGCGAGCAGGGCAAGCAGGGGCACGACGATGAAGAACGCGAGCAGAACCTGCTCGCCGAGGGTCTTCGACTGGTCCGCCACGTCGGGACGGGTCGACCGCCTCGGCCCGGTGGCCCTGGCCGGGAGCGGCGGCCCCGACGGCAGGGTCGGGTCGGGGCGGGACCGGCCCGGCGGACACCCGTCGTAGTCACCGGGCCGGGATGCTGCGACGCGCGCCGCGGCAGAACCGAGGGTGCCCGATCCGAGGGTGCCCGATCCGAGGGTGGTCGTGGGGATGGATTTGGCCGTACCGGACGTGGTAGCCGTACCGGACGTGGTGACGGTAGATTTTATGATAACGGAATCGGTGCTGCCGGATACAGCGGCAGAGGCGGCGATGGCCGACTGCAGTTCGGATTCACGGGACACGTGTTTCCCTCCGTGTCTGGGGGATTGTCAGTGCTACCTGTGGTCGGTTTTCCGGATCGGGGCGTTGGTGCTACCCGCCAGAACCGGGTTGGGTGTACCCCCGCATCGAGGCGCGGAAAGCGGACTTCACGAACACCGTCCGTCCCGGGTAGCAGAGCGTCACGGGCCGCCCACCCGAGAGCCGTGGGCGGCGTTCGTCAGGCACGATCGAACGACCATGACACTCACCGACCACCTTCCCCCGACTTCCGRCACCGGCCATGACGGCGAACGGGCCGCCCACCCGAAGGACCCCCACCCGAAGGACCCCGACTCGAAGAACCCGGACCTGACCGGCCCCGACGACGGGCCCGGCGGCGGGCCCGATCCCGACGCACTCTATGACGCGTTCACCAGGTGGGTCGCAGAGCAGGGGCTGGAGCTGTACCCGGCGCAGTCCGAGGCGCTGATCGAGATCGTCTCGGGGTCGAACGTGATCCTGGCGACGCCGACCGGGTCGGGCAAGAGCCTGGTCGCGGCGGGGGCGCACTTCGCGGCGCTGGCGGCGCGGCGGCGTACCTTCTACACCGCGCCGATCAAGGCGCTGGTGTCGGAGAAGTTCTTCGCGTTGTGCGCGATGTTCGGCGCGGCGCAGGTCGGGATGATGACCGGGGACGCCAGCGTGAACGACACGGCGCCGATCATCTGCTGCACGGCGGAGGTACTGGCGAACATCGCGCTGCGCGACGGGGTCGCCGCCGACGTCGGTCAGGTCGTCATGGACGAGTTCCACTACTACGCCGACCCCGACCGCGGCTGGGCCTGGCAGGTGCCGCTGCTGGAACTGCCGCACACCCAGTTCATCCTGATGTCGGCGACGCTCGGTGACGTGTCGCTGTTCGAGGCGGACCTGACGCGGCGCACCGGGCGCGAGACCACGGTGGTGCGCTCCGCGCAGCGTCCGGTGCCGCTGTTCTACCGGTTCGTCACCACGCCGATGCACGAGACGATCGGTGAGCTGCTGGAGACCCACCAGGCTCCCGTCTACGTCGTGCACTTCACCCAGGCGCAGGCGTTGGAACGGGCGCAGGCGCTGATGAGCGTGAACGTGTCGACCCGGGCGGAGAAGGACGCGATCGCGAGGACGATCGGGAACTTCCGGTTCACCGCCGGGTTCGGCAAGGTGCTGTCCCGGCTGGTCCGCCACGGCATCGGGGTGYATCACGCCGGAATGCTGCCGAAGTACCGCCGGCTGGTGGAGCAGCTCGCCCAGGCGGGGCTACTGAAAGTCATCTGCGGCACGGACACCCTGGGGGTGGGGATCAATGTGCCGATCCGCACGGTGGTGTTCACCTCCCTGTCGAAGTACGACGGGAGCAGGGTGCGGCTGCTGTCGGCACGGGAGTTCCATCAGATCGCCGGGCGGGCCGGGCGGGCCGGCTACGACCCGGTCGGCAACGTCGTCGTGCAGGCCCCCGAGCATGTGATCGAAAACGAACGCGCGTTGGCGAAGGCCGGGGACGATCCGAAGAAGCGGCGCAAGGTGGTCCGCAAGAAGCCCCCCGAGGGCAGCGTCGGGTACGGCCTGGCGACGTTCGAACGGCTCATCGCGGCCRAACCCGAGCCGTTGACCTCCCAGTTCACCGTGAACCACGCGATGCTGCTCAACGTGATCAACCGGCCGGGGGACGCGTTCGCGTCGATGCGCCACCTGCTCACCGACAACCATTCGGATCGCGCCACTCAGCGCCGGCTGATCCACCGGGCGATCGCGATCTACCGGGCGCTGCTGGCGGCCGGGGTGGTGGAGCGCCTCGACACCCCCGACGAGCTTGGCCGCGGCGTGCGGGTGACGGTGGACCTGCAGCTCGACTTCGCGCTCAATCAGCCGCTGTCCCCGTTCGCGCTGGCCGCGCTGGAGCTGCTCGACCCGGCCTCCCCCTCCTATGCGCTGGATGTGCTTTCGGTGCTGGAGGCGACCCTGGACAATCCCCGGCAGGTGCTGCACGCCCAGCTGTCGAAGGCGAAGGGGGAGGCGGTCGCGGCGATGAAGGCCGAGGGCGTCGACTACGACCGGCGGATGGAGCTGCTGGAGGAGGTCAGCTATCCCCAGCCGCTGGCGGAGCTGCTGGGCGCGGCGTTCGGCCTGTACCGGCGGGGGCATCCCTGGGTCGACGACTACGAGCTGGCGCCGAAGTCGGTGGCGCGGGAGCTCTACGAGCGGGCGATGACGTTCGCCGAGTACGTGGCGTTCTACGGGCTGGCCCGCTCCGAGGGGCTGCTGCTGCGCTACCTGGCCGACGCCTACAAGGCGCTGCGCCAGACGGTGCCCGAGGACGCCCGCACCGAGGAGGTCGTCGACCTGACCGAGTGGCTGGGGGAACTGGTCCGCCAGACCGACTCCAGCCTCCTCGACGAGTGGGAGCGGCTGAGCAACCCGGCCGGGGACGGCGCGGGCGCCACGGCGGGCACCACGGCGAGCGGTGGTGGCGTCGACGAGCGGCCACCGGCGGTCACGGGCAACATCCGGGCATTTCGGGTGTTGGTGCGCAACGCGCTGTTCCGCCGGGTCGAGCTTGCCGCGCTGCGCCGCTACGACACGCTCGGCGAGCTCGACGGCGGGTATGACGGCGGGTTCGACGCCGACGGGTGGCGGGCGGCGTTGGAGCCGTACTTCGCCGAGCATGGCGAGATCGGCACCGGTCCGGACGCGCGGGGGCCGGGTCTGCTCATCCTCGACGAGAAGCCGGGGACGCCGGGGACGTGGACGGCGCGACAGATCTTCGACGACCCGGCCGGGGACCATGACTGGGGCTTCAGCGCGGAGATCGACCTGACCGCCTCGGACGAGGCGGGGGTCGCGGTGGTCCGGGTCACCGCCGTCGACCGATTCTGACGCCCGTAAAGGAACACGAAATCCGCCCCCACTAGGGTATTTGGTAAGGATCGTCCAATTACCAAGGGGCTGATTGCGGTGACGAGCGCGGACCGACACGACCCAGAGGTCGGGCAGTGGTGGAAGAGCCTTGCGGAGGAACGCAGCCCGGTCGACCTCAGGACCGACCAGCCGCACGCGGCCCGGATGTACGACTACTTCCTGGGTGGCAAGGACAACTTCCCCGTTGATCGGGAGGCGGCCGAGCAGGCACGGGCCGCCTTCCCGGGCGCCAGCATCGCCGCGGTGGAGAACCGGGCGTTCCTGCGCCGGGCGACCCGGTTCCTGGCCACCGAGGTCGGGATCCGCCAGTTCCTCGACATCGGCACCGGCATCCCCACGTCCCCGAACCTGCACGAGATCGCCCAGGGCATCGCCCCCGACGCCCGGATCGTCTACACCGACAACGACCCGATCGTGCTCGCCCACGCCCGGGCCCTGCTCGCCAGCACTCCCGAGGGCCGCACCGCCTACCTCGACGCGGATCTGCGCGACCCGGAGCGCATTCTGGCCGCCCCGGAACTGCGCGACACCCTCGACCTGACTCAGCCGGTCGCCCTGTCCATGATCGCGAWCTTCCATTTCATCCCCGACGCGGATGACCCCTACGGCATCCTCGGCCGGCTGCTGGCGGCCCTGCCGTCGGGCAGTTATCTGGCGCTCACCCACGCCACCGCCGACGTCAACCCCGGCATGGAGCAGCTCTTCATCACGTACCGCTCCCGGGGCATCCCCGGGCAGCAGCGCACCCGGGCCGAAGTGGAACGGTTCTTCGCCGACCTGGAGCTCATCGATCCCGGGGTGGAGATGGTCCATCGGTGGCGGCCGGAGGAGCCCGCCGCCGAGGGCGAGGGGCCGACCGATGCCGAGGTCAGTGTCTACGGCGGCGTCGCCCGCCTCGGGTAGCCATCTCGGGTAACCGCCGGCTCTCACCGGTTGTGCGGCCGCCAGCCGCTGCGGGCCCCGGGCCGGGGGCGGTGCGCTCACGCGGGCGGGTTCACCCGGGTGCGCCGGACGGCTCGAACGGGCCCGCAACGGGCCCGCCCGCACCCGCGCACCCTCCCGGCACCATGCCGAACCGGTCCGGGCGACGACCATGGACGGTATCGTCGGCACCGTGAGTATCGTCGGCACCGTGAGCACCGTACGGGTCTTCCTCCTGGACGATCATGAGATCGTCCGGCGTGGCATCCGCGAGATGCTCTCCGAGAACGGTGACATCGAGGTTGTCGGAGAGGCGTCCACCGCGGCGGAGGCACTGCGCCGGATCCCGGCGACGAGGCCGGACGTGGCCGTGCTCGACGCCCGCCTCGAGGACGGCAACGGTATCGACGTCTGCCGGGATCTGCGCTCGGCGCACCCCGAGATCGGCTGCCTGATCCTCACCTCCTACGACGACGATGACGCCCTGTTCGCCGCCATCATGGCCGGGGCCGCCGGCTACCTGCTCAAGCAGATCAGGGGCACGGACCTGGTCGGCGCCATCCGGACAATCGCCGCGGGCCGTTCCCTGCTCGACCCGGCCGTCACCCAGCGGGTCCTCACCCGGTTGCGGGAGGGCCCGGCCGAGGACCGCAAGCTTGCCACCCTCGGCGAGCGGGAACGCCAGATCCTCGTCCTCATCGCGGAGGGGCTGACCAACCGGCAGATCGCCGGGCGGATCCACCTGTCCGAGAAGACGGTGAAGAACTACGTCTCGGCCATCCTGGAGAAGCTGGAGCTGTCCAGCCGCACCCAGGCCGCCGTGTACGCCACCCGCATCGAGAAGTGACGGCGCCCGGAGACGCGACGGCACCGCGCGGGGATGGTCGCGCCGGACCCGCCGAGCGACGTCAGTCGAGGTGGGCGAGGACCGTCTGCAGGGCCTCGGCGACCGGGACGGCGGTGCGTACCACCGTCGCCGACGGCCAGGGGTCGGCACGGGCCGCCATCGCCCGGTGGATGGCCATCGTCGCCTCCGACGGGTCGGTGCCCGCGGCGGCGCGGCGCCCGATCCGGGCGGCCGCCACCTCCGGTGCCGTCACGCAGTGCAGCTCCACCAGGTCGGCGCAGACGCTTGCGGCGAGCTCGGCGGYGGCCCGGCGGTGACGCGCGCTCGACCAGGATGCGTCCAGCACCACCCGTTCCCCGCGGGCGAGAGCCGCCTCGGCGCGGCGCAGCATCTCGGCGTACGTCGCGTCGGTGATCTCGGGGGCGTAGCGCCCGGTGCCGAACCGCGGGTCGGAGGTCGCGGGGTCGCCGTCCGCGGGGTCGGAGGTCGCGGGGTCGGAGGTCGCGGCCGCGCCGGTACCGGCGTCGCGGCGGGCCCCGGTTCTCGTGGCGGTGCCGCTGGCGTTGCGCAGGGCACTGGCATACCCGCCGGCGGTGGTGTCCGCGGCCGGCCCGCCCTCACGCAGGGGCATCCCGGTCAGCTCCTGGCGGATCACGTCGGAGCGCAGCAGCACCCAGCCGTCACCGACCCCGGCCAGCCGGCCGGCCAGGGTCGTCTTGCCCGTCYCGGGCAGCCCGCCGACCACGACGAGCTGGACCCGGCCAGCCCGCAGATGACGGTGGGCGACGGCCAGCAGCCGGCGGGCCTCCTCGGCCGCGTCGGGATCACCCTGCCCGCCCCGGATACAGGTCACCTTCGCCCGGACGAACGCCCGGTAGGCGACGTAGAGATGCTGCAACGACCGCGGGTGCACCTCGCCGCTGAACTCCCGGTAGGCGTCGAGGAACTCGGCGGCCTCCTCCGGCGCGCCGAGGCGTTCCAGATCCATCGCCAGGAACGCGACGTCGCCGAGGACGTCACCGAAGCGCAGCCGCGKGTCGAACTCGATGCAGTCGAGGATACGGGGTCCGTCGCCGAGGCAGTAGATGTCGTCGGCGAGCAGGTCGCCGTGCCCGTCGCGGATCCACCCGGCGCGCACCCGATCGCCGAGCAGGGTCTCCCRGCCGGCCAGGTAGCGCAGCGCCAGTTCGCCGATCTCGTCGACCACCGCCGCGTCCAGTAGGGTGCCGCGGTAGGGGGAGATGCCTTCCAGGCCCTCCCGCCACAGCCCCTCCAGGGTCGCCCGCTGCCCCGCCACCGCGATCTCCGGTGAGGTCTCGCACCGCTGGTGGAACACCGCCAGCGCCCGGGCGACCGTGCGCAGTGCCGGGCCGACCCGGCTGCGCCGGCGCACGAGGGTGGACAGCCGCCGGCTCGCCGGCATCCGCCGCATCACGACCAGGTGGTCGATCACCTCACCGGTGTCGTCGAGGAGATCGGCGACACCCAGGTAGACGTCGGGGGCCAGCCGGCGGTTGAGCGCGACCTCCGACCGGCAGACCGACTCCCGGGTGCGGCGGTCGGTGAAGTCGAGGAAGCCCAGGTTCACCGGCTTCTTGCGCTTGTACACGCGATCGGCGGCCAGGTGCAGCGTGGCGCTGTGCGTCTCGTAGGTCTCGAACGTCTCCAGCTCGGACAGGTACAGGGCGCGCAGCCGGGGCTGGGCCGGGGTTGAGGCGGGGGACGGCGGGTTCGTCGGGGACAACATCCCTCCGGCCGCGTGATGGTCGTCCGCCCCGGTGGAGGGCGTCGCATCCCGCACGTACTGGATKGTCATGGCCCCTCCAGGGGGTCGCGTGGCAGGTCTGGCGGGTCGGGACACGGCGGTCGACGCTCGTCGCACCGCGTCGGACGGTCGGACGGGTGACGMCGGCGGTGTGGACAGATGAACGCCGACGTCCGATGGCTCCGAACATCATCGTCGCCGCCGGCGAGCATCCTCGCGACCGCCAGAGGTTGCCTACCCGGGGGCCCTTCGGACCATTCGTGGTGGACGTCCGACCCGACCCGGGCCGCACCCGCCAGCGGGTCACCGGCCCGGTCTAGCCGGCCAGCTCGGAAACCCCGGTCACCGCACCCCCGCCCGGTACCGGCCCGGTCTAGCCGRCCAGCTCGGGAACCCCGGTCACCGCGGCCAGCTCGGCCAGCGTGTCCGCGAYGCTGCGGTGATGGATCGCCGTCCAGCCGCGCCGGCGCGCTGCCTCACAGTTCGCGGCGGCGTCGTCGATGAGGACGCAGCCCGGGCCGGGCTGGCCGAACGTGCGTTCGGCGAGGTCGTAGATGGCCGGGTCGGGCTTGCCGATCCCGATCTCATGGGAGTTGATGATTGACTCGAAGACCGACCAGTCGGGCAGCAGCGCGCGGCGCAGCGGCTCCCACTCGGCCACGCTGTTGGTCAGCAGTCCCACCCGCAGGCCGGCGGCGCGGGCGCGCAGCAGCCCGTCGACCATCACCGACTCCAGGGTACGACCGGCATACCAATGGTCCCCGAACCGGGACAGGTCAATGCGCGGCGGGTGGGCTGGCCCGAGGGCGTCCGTGACGAGGATCCCCCAGTCGTGCTGGCTGACCACGCCCCGTTCGAGGGGGCCCAACGTGCGCAGGCCCCACGTCGCCGCCACCTGGTCGAACGCCCGGCGCAGCTCGTGGGCGGGTACGCCCACGGCGGCGACCAGGTCGCGGAACGCCACAGCGATCGACGACGTCAGCACTCCGCCGAAATCGCACCAGATCGCCCACGGCACCACGCCGGCGGCCCGGGGCGCGGCCTCCCCCACGGGCGCGGTCTCCCCCACGGGGGCGGGACGTCCCGCGGGCAGCGGTTCGGTCATGTCGGCTCGTCGGCGACGGCGAGGTCGTCGGCGTCGTCATCGATCTCGTCGACGCGCTGCCCACTGACCGGGTCGAACAGGTGCAGTCGGCGCGCGGGGACCCGGACCCGTAGCGGGGTGCCGACGTCCGGGACGCCGGCCTGGGCCGGGACGGTCACCGCCCACCGGGCCGGGCCGACCTCGTCCGGGCCGGCGTCCCACTCGCCGGTCTCCCCCGCCGCGGCGGCCCCGCTCACGCAGTGGACGACGACCACGTCCCCGGTGAACTCGACCACGTCGACCAGCCCCTCCATGACCAGGCCGGCACCGGCCAGGCCCGCACCGGCCAGGCCGCCCGCTGCCGCGGCCCGATCGGGCCCGGCCTCGATGACGCCGTCCCCCGGCCGCCAGCCGAGCCAGGCCCGGGGCAGCGTCAGCGGTCCGGCCAGGCGCGCGGACAGCCCCGGTGCCGCGAGCGCCCCACCGCCGTTCGTCACCTCGACCAGGTGCAGGTTCATCGCCGGACTGCCGACGAACGCGGCGACGAAGACATCGGCCGGCCGGCGGTAGACCTGCTCGGGCGTGYCGGCCTGCGCCACCCGTCCGCCGTTCATGACCACCAGATGGGTGCCCATGGACAGCGCCTCGAGCTGATCGTGGGTGACGAGAACGACGGTGTTGCCCAGCTCGCGGTGCAGGCGCACGAGTTCGGCCCGGGCCTGCTGGCGTAGCTGGGCGTCGAGCGCGGAGAGGGGCTCGTCGAGCAGGAGCACACTCGGGCGGCGCACGATCGCGCGGGCGAGGCCGACACGCTGGCGCTCACCACCGGAGAGCTGCCCAGGTCGGCGGTGTCGCAGGTCGGCGAGCCCCAGCAGGACGCAGGCCTCGGTGACCCGGCGGGAGATCTCGCCACGGCTCGGGCCCGCCCCGCCCGCCCCCCGGCGCAGAAGTCCGAGGCGGCCGCGGTTGTGCTTCGCCTCGAGCCGCAGGCTGAAGGCGATGTTCTGCTCGACGGTGAGATGTGGGTAGAGCGCGAAGTCCTGGAAGACCATCGAGACCCCGCGCGCGCCCGGTGGCGTCGCCGTGACGTCCACCCCGTTGATCGTCAACCGGCCTTCGTCGGGGGTCTCCAGCCCGGTGATGACCCGCAGCGCGGTCGACTTCCCGCATCCCGACGGCCCGACGATCACCGTGAAGGACCGGTGCGGCAGATGCAGGTYGGCGACGTCGAGCGCGGGCCGCCCGGTGCCGCCGTACCGGCGCATGATCCCACGGAAGTGCACCCCCCCGCTGGGGGCGGGGAGCTCCGGCGGTGGGGCCTCGCCGAGGATCGGCCGGCTGGTCACGGTGGTGTCGGTCATCCGGTGCTCATCTCAGGCCAGCTTGGAGGAAAGCGTCGGTGATGCGGCGGGAGGCGAAGAGATAGACGATGGTCACCGGGATCGAGGCGAGCATGGCCCCGGCGAGCAACGGGCCGTACTCCGGGCCCTCCTGGGTCTCGAACATCTGCAGGCCCGGCTGGATGGTCGTCGTGTCCCGGTGGGGCGCGACGAGGGTGGGCCAGAGATACTCGTTCCACGTCGTGATGAACACGACGACGGCCACCGCCGCGAGCGCGGGGCGCAGCAGCGGCAGGACGATGTGGCRCAGCGTCTCGGCGTGGCTGGCGCCATCGAGGGTCGCGGCGCCGAGCAGGGTCGGCGGGATGCCGCGGATGTGCTCGCGCAGCAGCAGCACCGCCAGCGAGCAGGTGGCCAGCTGCGGCACGATCAGCCCGGCGAAGGTGTTGCGCCAGCCCAGCCGGGAGACCAGCAGGAACTGTGGGATCATCAGGGCCTGCGGCGGGACGACGAGGGCGATGACCACCAGCGCGGAGACGAGCCGCTGCCCGGCGTGGGAGAAACGGACGAACGACCAGGCGGCGAGTACCCCGGCGACGAGGTGCAGGATGGTCACGCCCGTCGCCATGACGAAGGTGTTCAGCAGCAGTCGGCCGATGGGGAACCCGTCGATGGCGTTGCGGTAGTTGCTCAGGCTGGCCGGGATGGGCAGCGGGTTGGCGCCGTAGATGTCCGCGGGCGGCTTGAACGAGGTGGTCAGCGCCCACAGCATCGGGAAGAGCATCGCGACGACCGCCACGGCGAGTACCACGTGCCGGCCGGCGGCGCGGGTGGCCTGGACATCAGAGCGCGGCACGGCGCCTCCTGGTCAGCGCGGTCAGCGGGGCGGCGAGGGCGGCCGCGAGCCGGGTGGTCGGCCGGTCCCGGCCCGGGGCGCCGAACGTGCCGGCGACGCGGCGGGCCAGCGTCGACAGGCCGAACAGGGCGCACAGGACCACCACGATCGTCAGCGCCGCCGCCGCGCCCGTCCCGGCGTCGAAGTAGGTGAACGCGTAGGTGTACAGACGGTAGTAGACGTTGTCGGTGGTGTTGTCGGGGCCGCCCTGGGTGAGCACGGCGATGTTGGTGAACGTCCACTRCCCGGCGAACACCGCGCACAGGAACGACAGCAGGATCGTGGTGCYACGCAGTTGGGGGACCACGAGACGGCGGGTGATCTCCCATTCGGTGGCGCCGTCGACGCGGGCGGCGTCGAGGCAGCGCCGGTCGATCGCGGCCAGTGCCGCGCCGTAGAGCAGCATGTTGAGCGCGACGAACCGGGCCGCGGTGACGAGCGAGATGGCGGCGAGGGCGGTCGAGGGATCACCGAGCCAGTCCCGCTCGCCCAGGCCCAGCCCGCCGGTGACGACGTTGACGATCCCGCCGAGCGGGTCGAGGACGAACCGCCAGGACAGCGCGTTCGCGACAGGGGCGAGCATCACCGGCAGGAACAGCAGGGCCCGGTAGATGTCGCTGGTCCGACCGGGCCGCTTCCACAACATGATCGCCAGCGCCATCGGGACGACCGTCGCGAAGGGCAACATCACCAGGACGTAGAGGCCGGTGCGGCTCAGCGCCCGGGGGAACTCTTCGCCCTCGAACAGGCCGCGGAAGTTGGCAAGCCCCACGAAGTCCTGGTCGGGTTTGATCAGGTCCCAGTTCGTCAGGCTCAGGTACGCCTCGAAGAGCAGCGGCCCGTAGACGAAGACCGCCAGCGACACCAGTACCGGCGTCTGGTAGAGCCACGGCACGGCGCGGCGTGCCACCGTGGCCGGGAGGACCCCGCGCGGGCGTGCCGCGCGGGGCCGGGTGCCGATCATCAGGAGGAGAGTGCGCGGATCTTCYCGGCGGCCTTGCTCAGGGTCGCCTGGGGATCGGCCCCGCGCAGGACGATCGGTTCGACGGCCTCGTCCTGCAGCACGAMGACGGCCTGGTTGGCCTTCGCCCCGCGGAACGAGGTGTAGGGGGTGACGGTGTCGAGCTGGTCGAGGGCCGGTTCCAGCAGCTTCACGATCGGGGTGCCGGCGAGCTTCGTCGCCACGCTCTGTCGCAGCGGCAGGTAACCGATCTTCGAGGTGATGATCTCGAAGCCCTCGTCGGAGGTGAGGAACTTGATGAACTCCCAGGCGGCGCGCTGCTTGGCCGGGTCCTTGGCCAGCACCGCGAGCCCGGCGCCGGAGTAGGTCGGGCGGGCGGGTTTGGTGCCGAAGGACGGCAGACCCGCGGTGCGCAGCTCGAACTTGCCCGCCGCCGCCTTCTGGGCGCTGGCGAGCAGCGCCGTGCTGGTGACGAACATGCCGAGGTCACCCTTGGTGAACGCGGCCAGGGCCGCTTCGGCCTTGACTCCGGGCTGGGCACCCGAGGCGGTCAGGTCGGCGATCGTGGCCAGAGCCTCGACGGCCGGCTGCTTGTCGAGGGTGACGCCGCCGTTCTTGTCCACCAGCGAGCCGCCGTTGGAGTTGACGACCGACTGGGTCAGGTAGTCCGACTTCCCGCTGTCGACGACGCTGATGTAGACGCCCTGCTTACCGGTCGCCTTGATCTTCAAAGCGGCGGCCTTGACGTCGGCGAGGGTCGTCGGCGGGTGTTGCGGGTCCAGGCCGGCGGCGCGGAACAGGTCGGCGTTGTAGTACATGACCGGGATCGACATCGTGAACGGCATCGCCGCGACGACGCCGTTGGTGGAGACGGCCGACAGGATGCTCTTCGAGATGCCGGCGGTGGCCGACTCCCACTCGCTGCCGGCGACCTTCTGGACCGGGGTGATAGGCAGGGCGTCGACCGCCTCGGCCATCTTGCTCCAGCCGATCTGGGCGACGTCGGGCGGATCACCGGCGGCGGTGTCGGTGCGCAGCCGGGTGAGGACGTCCTTCACCGCGACGCCCTGCGGCTTGACCGTGATCTTCGGGTGCGCCTTGGCGAAGGCGTCGAGCAGTGCCTGGGTTCCCGTACCACCGAGACCCGGGGTGCCGTAGTTGTAGGACAGGAAGGTGATGGTCGCCGGGGTGTCACCTTGCGGTGTCGCGGCCGGGGTACCGGAGGCGGTGTCGCCGTCCGAGCCGCAGGCCGCCACGGCGAGCAGGCCGACCGCGGCGGACAACGCCGTGACGACCAGCCGGGCCCGGTGCCGCCGCGGACGGCGGCCCGGGCGTTCCTGTCCTGCGTCCCGTTCTTGTCCTGCGTCCCGTTCATGTCCAGCAGCATCGTCGTGCCGGGAAACGGCTGTCACACCAGTCGCCTTTCACGCGTCGGAGCGATTGCGTCACCCGAGGGGTGATCGCGTCCCGGGAACAGGTCGCAGCCCGGGAACAGGGTGCCCCCCAAGGGGGGCAGGACGTCGGCGGAGGTCATGCGACGTCGAACTTGCGGGCCGGGGCGGCCAGGTGCACCGGCCCGTCGAACACCCGCTCGGCCTCGGCGCGCCGCGCGGCCAGCCACTCGGGGTCGTCGGTGACGAAGTGGGTGAGYACGAGCTGACCCACCCCGGCGAGCCGGGCCGCCTCGGCCGCGTCGAGGGCGCTGAGGTGGCCGTGGTCGCTGTCGTCGGTCAGCTCGAGGGTGGCCTCGGCGAGAAAGAGATCGACGCCGCGGGCGAGGTCGACGAGGGCGTCGGTCACTCCGGTGTCGCCGGTGTAGGCGAGGCTGGCGTCCGCCGTCTCGATGCGGATCCCGCAGTTCGGTACCGCGTGGCGCAGCCCGTGCAGGCTGACCAGGCAGTCGCCGATCTTGAAGGTCTCCCCCGGGTCGTACTCGCGGACGTCGAAGGCGACCTCGAACGCCTTGTCCAGCAACGGGATCGTCGCGACCGGAAATAGTCCGRCCAATGTCCGGAAGGTGTCCAGGCCGCCCCGTGGAAGGTAAAGCGGAATCGGTTCGCTGCGCGTCGGAATGTCGCGTGCCGGCAGCGTCGGGAATCGCATGGGATACCGGGTCCGGCTGGCCAGCAATGCCTTCCCCACCGGCAGGAGATCATAGCAGTGATCGGAATGCAGATGACTGATCACAATACCGTCGAGCACCGCGGGATGCCCCAGCGCGCTCAGCGCCGTCGCGGCGCCGGGGCCGCAGTCCAGCAGCATCTTCGTCTCCGCGGTGCAGACGAGGTAGCTGGAGCTGCACTGACCGCCGGTCGGCATTCCCGACCGGCAGCCCAGGACGGTCAACCGCATACGTTCATCCGTTCATCTTGATGTTCCGCTCTTGGTGTTCCGTTGGGAACATTCCGTTGGGAACATGTGGAACATTCGGCGCCGGGGTGCGCGAGGATTTCCGCTGTCATCCGCGATGCTGCTGGGTGGCGCCGTCGCCGGCAATACGGAACTTTCGAACGGACGATTGCCCCAGCCAATCGTCATCTACACGCGCCGCCGTCGCCGAACGGCCCGTGACGAAGAACATCGGGTCGGTCCGGCGGCGGGGGCCCGAAGGTGCCGGGGGGTGCGGGCTCAACCACCGGAAGCCGGCTGCCCGTCGTGGGCGAGGACCGGCACCTGCGGCGCGGCAGGCGCGGGGACGGCGTCCTCCCCGAAGGGACCCGCGTTGTCCAAGCTGCGCAGGAACGCCTCGACGACGGGCGGCGGGTCGGGGTGCCAGACCACCTGCACCCCGACGGTGGGCACCGGCTCGACGAGCCGCACGGCCGCCAGGCCCTTGCCGGGCACGAAACCACTGCGGACGGACGAGGCGAATCCCACGACCGACTTCGTCGTGACGATGATCCCCGTGGCACCCGAGTCGTCGACCTCGTCGGCGACCGTCAGGCTGATGCCCGCCCGGCCGGCCGCGGCGAGGATCGCGTCGTGCATGGCGGGGCTCTGTTCCCGCCGGAACAACACACACCGTTGACGCGCGAGCTCCCGGAACGACGCCTGCTGGCGGTCGGCCCACGGATGGTGGTGGCCGACGATGGCGACCAGCGGCAGGGTGAGAATCCGTCGCGACTGCAGCCCGACGGCCGGCGCCCCGCCGAACACGAGCGCCACGTCCACCTTGCGGTCGTGCAGGGCGGCGAGCGTCGGTCCGCTGCGGGCCTCCCAGAGAACCGTGGAGATGCCAGGGTAGTCGGCGCCCAACCGGACGAGGGTCGGCTGGAGCACCCGCTGCCCGGCGGGGAAGTTGAAGCCGATGGTCAGCACGCCCACGCGGCCCGAGGCCGCCTCCCGGGCCGCCGACACGGCCCGGCGCGCGGTGTCGAGGACCCGCCGGGCCTCGACCTCGAACGCGCGGCCGGCCGCGGTGAGCCGCACCTCGTGGGAGGTCCGGCTAACCAGTTCGACACCGACCTCCCGTTCGAGGCGCTGGAGCTGCTGACTCAGCGACGGCTGGGCCAGGTGCAGCCGGGCCGCCGCCCGCCCGAAGTGCAGTTCCTCGGCGATTGCGAGGAACGAGACGAGATAGCGGAACTCCATGCGGGTCTCCACGGCACCTCCCCGCAGAAAAATATCGTTCCGGAATACCGGCGGCGAAATATAAAAAAAACGGACGGTGAAATTCCCGTGTTGATTGGCCGCCCAGCCGATCATGGATGATGGCCGCGGATCATCGCCAGCGGGCTGGGGCCATGGGTTACCGGCCCACCGGGCCCGCCGGACCCACCGATCTTTTGTTGATCATGATAGCCGAGTGGGCGTCAACACCGTTGATTATCTTGCTCGGGGTGAGGGAGGACCGGCCGGGCACCAGACGACTGGCTCGGAATCGAACCGCCCGCGGCGGACTCTCCCCCGCCCGCCGCGGACCGCGTCACCGCCGGGGACGGGGACGCCGGCACCCCCGCGGGCGACCTCCTAGACCGCTGGTCCGGCTGCCCGAGAAGGTCTGCTGCCATGGGATGAGCGTGYGGCCCGCCGGGTTCATCGCGGTTTCACGGCAGTTTCAGGTGCCGGGTCCGTCCCGGCAATCGCCGGGGCGCCGCGTCTGGCAGCCTGGCGGTGTGTGGTCACCGTGGGGCGGGCTGCGCTCCATGGGCCGCTCCATGGGCCGGTCCGTGGAGCGGTCCGTGGGCCGGCTCGTCGACTCCACCCCGCCGTCCCGGGCGCGCGACGTCGACTTCCTGCGCCTGGCGAGCGTCTGTGTCGTGGTGCTGTGGCACTGGGCCCTGTCCATCGACCACTTTCGCGGGGGCGTCCTCGTGATGCCCAATCCGATCGCGCGGATACCGTTCGCCTGGCTCGCGACCTGGCTGCTCCAGGTGATGCCGGTGTTCTTCGTCATCGGTGGCTTCGCCCACCTGGCGGCCTGGGACGCGGCCGGTCGCGCCACGGGGTCCCCGCGCGATGATCCCGCGCGTCCCTGGGGCCCGCGGGCACGGCGCTTCCTGCGGGGGCGGCTGCGCCGCCTGTTGCCCCCGATGGCGGTGTTCGCCGTCGTCTGGGCGGCGGTCGACGCCGTCCTGCTGCTCGCGGTCCCCGACTACCCGGGTCTGCTGCGCTATGGACGGGCCGTGCTGGTGCCGCTGTGGTTTCTCGCGGCGTACCTGGGGGTCATCCTGGTCGTGCCGGTGACCGCGGCGGTCCATCGGCGGTTCGGCCGCCGGTTCATCCTGCTGTTGGGCGCGGTCGTGGCGCTCGTCGACCTGGCGCGGTTCGGCACCGGCAGCACGGTGTTCGGCTATGTCAACACCGGTCTCGTCTGGGTTTTCGCCCACCAGCTCGGGTATTTCTGGCGGGACGGCGTCCTGCGCGGGCCGCGGCGGGCGCTGCTGACGGCGCTCTGCGGGCTGGCGGGGCTGGCCCTGGTGACGACGCTCGACGAGTATCCGCGATCGATGGTCGCCACCGAGGRAGCCAGACGCGGCAACATGTTCCCGACGACCGCTGCGATCGCCGTGCTCGCCGTCTTCCAGCTCGGTCTGATCCTGCTCGCCGCACCCGCCCTGAACCGGATGCTGGCCCGGCGCCGGCCGTGGACGGCGGTCGTCACGGGCAACGCCGTGATCATGACCGTGTTCCTGTGGCACATGACGGCCCTGCTGCTCGCGATGGTCACGATGCGGGCGGTCGGGCTGCCGATGCCCGACGAACCGACCGCGACCTGGTGGGCCGGGCGACCGCTGTGGGTGATCCTGCCCGCGCTCTTCCTGGCGCCGTTGATCGTCCTGTTCGCGCCGGTGGAGCGCGGGGCCGCGGCCCCGCGTGGACCGGCGCGCACCGGGCCGGACGACTGAAAACCTGGGTTAGCCAGTATTAACCAGGCGGGCACCGGCTGTCCCGGAAGGCGGTAATGTGCCGACCGTGTCCTTCAGCCTCGAAAAACCGCCGCCAGCAGGATCGCGCCGGGAGCGTATCCTCGCCGCCGCGGCCCGGTTGATGGCCGAGCGCGGGTACCACGGGGTGAGCATCAACGACATTGGCCGGGCCGCGGGCGTCTCCGGGCCGGCGTTGTACAAGCATTTCCCGAGTAAGCAGGCGATCCTCGGCGAACTGCTGATCGGCATCAGTGAACGCCTGCTCGCCGAGGGCACCCGTCGCGCGGCCGCGGCGCCCAGTCCGGACGGCACGCCCAGTCCGGACGGCACGCCCAGTCCGGACGGCACGCTGGACGCGCTCGTGCGCTGRCACGTCTCCTTCGCTCTCGACTCACCCGAACTGATCCGTATTCATGATCGCGACCTGACCAGTATGAACCCGGCCGACGCGCGCACCGTGCGCCGGCTGCAACGCGGCTACGTCGAGCTCTGGGTCGCCCAGCTGCGCGCCCGCAGCCCCGAACTCGCCGAGGGCACCGCCCGCGCCGCCGTCCACGCCACCTTCGGCCTGCTGAACTCCACCCCCTACAGCGCGGTGACGATGAGTCGGCCGCAGCTGGCGGACCTGCTGCACCGGCTCGGCCTGGCCGCCCTGCTCGCCGCGGGAGCGCGGCGCCCGGCACCCGGGCCGGCCGCCACCCGCTGATGATCTTTCGCGGGGTGCCGGCGGTGTTCTCGCGAGCCTCGTGACCTACAGACCCAGTTCGCGCGCGATCAGCATCTTCTGGACCTCGCTGGTGCCCTCGCCGATCTCCAGGATCTTGGCGTCCCGCCAGTGCCGGGCGACCGGGTATTCGTTCATGAACCCGTAGCCGCCGTGGATCTGCGTGGCCTCGCGGGCATTCGTCACCGCCGCCTCCGAGGAGAACAGCTTCGCCATCGCCGCCTCCTTCTTGACGGGCAGGCCGGCGAGCATCCGGGAGGCCGCGTCGTAGTAGGCGGCACGGGCCACGTACGTCCGCGCCTCCATCTCGGCAATCTTGAAGGCGATTGCCTGGTTGCGGCCGATCGGCGCGCCGAATGCCTCCCGCTGCTTCGCGTATTTCACGCTCTCGTCCACGCAGGCCTGCGCCAGCCCGACGGCCAGCGCGGAAATCGCGATCCGGCCCTCGTCCAGGATCTGCAGGAAGTTMGCAAAGCCGCGGCCGCGCGCACCGAGCAGATTCTCCGCGGGCACCCGCACGTCGTCGAAGGTCAGCGGATGGGTGTCGGAGGCATGCCAGCCGACCTTCGAATAGGCCGGACCGGCGGTGAAGCCGGGGGTGGGCACCGGCACCAGGACGGACGAGATCTCCTTGTGTCCGGCCGGGGTCCGCCCCGTGACAGCGGTGACGGTGACGAGCCGGGTGATGTCGGTACCCGAGTTGGTGATGAAGGCCTTCGAGCCGTTGATAATCCAGTCGCCGCCGTCGAGCCGGGCGGTGGTGCGGGTGCCGCCAGCGTCGCTGCCCGCGTCTGGTTCGGTCAGCCCGAACGCGGCCAACGCCCGCCCGCTGGCGAGCGACGGCAGCCACTCCTCCCGCTGCGCCGGCGTGCCGAACCGGTAGATCGGCATCGCGCCGAGGCCAACCCCGGCCTCCAGCGTGATCGCCACCGCTGAGTCGACCCGGGCCAGCTCCTCGATGGCCAGGCAGAGGGCGAAGAAGTCGGCGCCCTGCCCGCCGTACTCCGCCGGGAACGGCAGACCGAACAGGCCCATGTCGGCCATCTGCGCGACGACCTCGTACGGGAACGTCTTCTCCTCGTCGTGCCGCGCCGCCCCGGGGGCGACCACCTCGCGGGCGAACGCCTCCACGGCCTTGCGCAGGGCTTCCTGCTCCTCGCTGAGCCGGGTGTCAGGCATCGCTGTCCTCCCCGTCGTGGAAGCGGCACCCGCTACCAGGGCGTTCAGGGCCACCAGGGCATTCAGGCCAGGATCCGGCGCCGGCGGGCCTCCGAGACCGATTCCCCGCGCCGAGCGACCCCGAGCTTGGTGTAGATGCTCTTGAGATACCACTTGACGGTGTTGATGGTCAGACCGAGGTTACGCGCGATTTCCTTGTTCGACAGTCCGCGGTCCAGCAGACGGAGGATGTCGATCTCGCGGGCGTTGAGCGGCTCTTCGGGAGCGGGGTTCCGCTCGGCCGGGCGATCGATGATGGGGATCGCCGCCCGTTCCGCGTCCGCGTGGGCCGTGGCGAGCAGCTTGGACAGGTAGTCGGAGGGCACGGTGGGCAACTCCACCGGCCACCGGCGGCACCGGCTCGCGTCCCGCAGCTCGCCAATGATCTTCAGGAGTTCMGGGCCGGCGTCGGTAACGGTGCGCACCAGACCGCAGCGGGCCCCGGCGACGACGGCGGGCACGAGGGTGCGCAGCGCGGTGTCGGTGTCGCCGGTCAGCGAGTGCACCACCGCGAGGTCGATACGCGTGGCCGTTTCGGCGTACCGCCAGGCCACGGAGCTGCTCTCCTGGTGCATCTGGGACAGCAGCCGCAGGGCACCGTCGTAGTCGGCCTGGGCGGCCATGACCCGCGCGCGCATCGCGAGCTGGTAGTGGCGGGTGGCCATGGCGATGCCGTCGCCGCCGCGGGCGACGTCGTCGCTTTGGCGGGCGAGCACGTTCTGGGCGCGCCCGAGGTCCCCACGGGCCAGGTGCAGCCGCAGGCGTTCGTGATCGACGGCGGCCGACAACCGAGGCAGGACGAGCTGGCTCGCCGCCTCGCTGCCCTCGTCGAGCAGGTGCCAGACGTCCTCGATCTCACCGCGCAGGGTCTTGATGCGGGCCAGCGTGGAGTAGGTGGCGATCATGAGATCGGCGACGCCGCTTTCGGCACCGAGCTCGTGGCACTCCTCCAGCAGCCGCTCGGCGGCGTCGATGTCGCCCCGCTCGTAGTACAGCCGGCCCAGCAGCGCGCCGGCCAGCCGGGCGGCGTGCGAGCGCGGCCCGGCGGCTTCGCGGGCGAGGGCCACGGCTTCCCGGTACAGGCGTTCGGCGGTCACCAGGTCAAGCTGGGCGAACGCCGCGAGTCCGGCGAAGCAGCGCCCGTACACGCCGGCGAAAGGCCCGCGGGTGGTGTCGTGGAAGGCATTGGCCCACCGCTGCCGCGCCTGCGCGGTGTCGTAGGCGAAGGTGTGGATGTCGACGAAGGTCCGGATGTTGGACGACACTGCGACCAGCCACGGCCGGTAGCCGGAGTTCTTCGCAATGTAGGGGGCGATCAGGTCAGCGGCGCGGTAGATCCGGTCACCATAGACGTCGATGCAGGCCTGGACGACATCGGCCTCGCCGAGGATGTCCTTACCGGTGTCGCTGGTGTCGTCGGGTGTCAGGGCGGCACGCACGTGGTCGAGCGCGACCTGCGCGGGCTGCGCCCGTTGYAGCAGACAGTTGGCCCAGGCGATCGCGATCTGCAGCCGCGACCGGCCGGGCAGCAGCGCCGACGGCAACTTGTTGACCAGGCTGAGCAGGACGGCCATCCGGCTGTGCTCCACCAGGTGCATGGCCTGCCGCTCCACCAGGTCCACCGCCCCGGCGTCGTTACCGGCGGCCAGGGCATGGGTGACCGCCTCACCGAGCAGACCGTGATCAGCGAACCAGGCCGACGCGGTCCGGTGCAGGGTCACCACCCGATCCGCATGATCACGCTCCAGGCGGCGGCGCAGGTAACCCACGAACAGATGGTGGTAGCGAAACCACTCCCGATTGTCGTCGAGCGGCCGCAGGAACAAGTCCCGCCGTTCCAGCTCCTCCAACAGCGCCTGCCCCCGCCGCTGCCCACTCACCGCCGCCGCCAGATCACCGCAGAGCCGATCACAGACGGAAGTCGTGAGCAGGAAGTCGAGCAGATCCGCGGGCAGCGCATCGAACACGTTCTCGGCGAGATAGTCACCCAGGGAGTGATGCCGCCCGGAGAAACCGCGGATCAACGCCGACGGGTCGGCGCTGTCACGCAGCGACAGGGTCGCCAGCTGCAACGCGGCGACCCAGCCATCGGTACTCGACCACAGCCGATGCACGTCCGTGCTGTCGAGATCCAACTCGTTGAGCTCAAGCAGGAAGGCCGCGGATTCCCGATGGTCGAACCGCAGCTGCGTGGCGTCGATCTCCGTCACCTGGTTACGCACCTTCAACCGGCCCACGGCCGGCGACCGGGTCCGGCTGGTGACGATCAGATGCAGGTTGGCCGGACCCGCTTCCAGCAGGAACTCCAACGCGGCAACAGCCTGCGGGGCGTCGATGAGATGCCAGTCGTCGAGCACGATCGCCAATGGCCGCCGATGCTCGGCAAGCTGGTTGACCAGCTCGGTGAGCACATACCGCTGCGCGTCGTCGGAATGCCCCTCCAGCACCTCGACCAGGTCACCGCCCAGGGTCGGTTCGACCCGGCGCACCGCTTCGATGAGATGGCTGAGGAACCACACCGCGTCGTTGTCGTCCCGGTCGAGGCTCAGCCACGCCACCGGCACCCCCTCGGCGCGCAGCACCCGCTGCCACTGCACCGCCAGCGTKGTCTTCCCGAACCCGGCCGGCGCGTGGATCAAAGCCAGCCGCCGGGCCCGGCCATCTCGCAACACGTCGAGAAGCCGGTCCCGGCCGACCAGCTGGGTGTCATAGGTGGGTGCCTGAAACTTCGTGGACACGGCCAGCGTGGGACGTGCCTTGGTGTCCATCCAGCTCGCCTCGCTTCCGAGGGCTCCCCGCCCGGCTCCCYTGCCACGCGTTCGTGACGATACTCACACACCCTCGGGCTGATTTTCGCACTGGCCGCCCAGGCCGCAACACTTTGGGCGTCACCAAYCGGGCCAGCCGGCCCGCAGCGCCTTCTTGTCCAGCTTGCCGTACACGGTGGTCGGCAGGGCCTCGACGACCCGCACGGCCTTGGGCTGCTTGTACCGGGCAAGCTCGACCCGACAGTGCGCCAGCAGCTTGGCCTCGTCGAACGCACCGGTATCATCGGGCACGACGAACGCCACGACCGCCTCACCCCAGTCCGGATGCGGCACCCCGACGACCGCGACCTGCCCAACCCCAGGACAGGCCGCCGCCGCGTTCTCCACCTCCGTGCTGTACACGTTCATCCCACCGGTGATGATCATATCGTTCTTGCGGTCCAGCAGATAGACGTACCCCTCGGCATCCATCCGCCCGATATCCCCAGTATGCAACCACCCGTCCCGCAGCGCCTTGGCGGTCTGCTCGGGCCGGCCCCGATACCCCACCATCGTGTACGGCGTGGCGGCGACGATCTCCCCGACCTGACCGCGGGGCAGCTCCCGGCCAGCCTCGTCGACCACCCTGACCGTGGCCATGACGACCGGCTGACCACAGCTGGCCAGCCGATGCTCCCCGTCAGGATCAAGACGATGATCCTCACGGCGAAGACGGGTGATGAAGTTCGGCGCCTCCGACTGCCCGTACAGCTGCATGAACACCGGGCCGAGCACCTCCAGGCCCTGCTCCAGCCGCTCCCGGGTGATCGGCGCGGCACCGTACAGGATGGTCCGCAGCGAGCTGAGGTCCAACGCGCGGCCCGCCGCCCGGTCAAGCACCCGGTAGATCATGGTAGGCACCATGAACGTGAAGGTCACCCGGTCGGCGGTGATCCGCTCAAGCACCAGCTCCGGGTCGAACCTGGTCTCCAGGAAGTGCCGGGCCCCCTTGAGCATCCCGGCCTGCAGCAGGAAACCCGCGCTGTGCGGCAGCGGCGACATCAACAGCAGCACCTCGTCGTCGAGCAGCCCCATCTCCATCACGTGCGAGAACAGATTGAGCGCGAGATTCCGCTGGGTGTGCATCACCCCTTTGGGCAGACCGGTCGTACCCCCGGTATAGACGATCAACCCCGGGTCGGTGGGTGTCGGGTCGACCTCCGGCACGGTGGTCGGCTGCCCGGCCAGCGCGTCGTGCCACGCCACCACCCCGCCCGGGCAGTCGTCCGGGTCGGCGACGGCGATGACCGTCTCCAACAGGGGCGGCGCGGAGTGCAGCGCAGCCGGGAGCATCCCCGCATCGGCGAGGACGACCCGGGCCTCGCTGTCCCGCAGAATGTAGTCGATCTCGCTGGCCGACAGCATGTCGTTGAGCGCCACCTTGACCGCGCCACACCGCAGGATCGCCTGATCCGCGACGATGTACTCGGGCCGGTTGGACATCATCAACGCCACCGACACCCCCGGCCCCACCCCCGCCGCACGCAGCCGGTGCGCGAGCTGGTTCGCCGCGGCCACGATCTCGCCGTACCCGTAGGTCCGCCCCTGATAGTGCAGGGCGGGACGCGCACCGAACCGGTCCAACGCGTCGACGAACACCGCCTTCAGGGTCAGGTCACTTTTCCCGGTGAGATCACTCATCGCACACGCT
>NZ_MAQZ01000067.1:0-24919 GCF_001756285.1 Frankia sp. CgMI4 | reverse complement strand
CTGCTCACCGCCCGCAGCGAAGCCCACTCCCGCCGGGCCTCCAACGCCTCCGACTACCACCTCACCGGCCGGATGCGCTGCCCCCGCTGCGGCAAAACCATGCTCGGGACCCGCGCCACCGGCCGCCATGGCCGCAAATACCGCTACTACACCTGCTTCACCCGCAACCGCTACGGCTCCGACCGCTGCGACGCCCCCCGACTGGACGCCGACGCCATCGACCACGCCGTCCTCGAAGCCCTCGCCGACTTCTACCGCGAGCAGCACACCCTCATCGCCGACGCCGTCAAAAGGGCCCAGCAGGCCCACCGCAACGCCCGCGGTGACCTACGCACCGAACTCACCACCGTCGACACCGAACTCACCCAGACCAACCGGGCGATCGACCGCTACCTCACCGCATTCGAACATGGCACCATCGACGAAGAAACCATCGGGGAACGCCTCGCGAAACTCCGCACCCAACAGAAACAGCTCCGCAACCGCCACAGCGAACTGACCGATCAGATCGCCCGCGAACCCGTCACACCCGCCCCCGCCGCCCTCGACACCATCGCCGCGAACATCACGATCGTCATCAAGACCGGCACCAACCAGCAACGCAAAGCACTCATCGAAGCACTCATCGCCGAAGTCAAGATCAGCGGACCCGACCGGCTCATACCCGTCTTCCGCATCCCACAACCCGACCCCGACGACGACCAGCCACCCACCCTGACCGCCGTCGCAGCCCACCCACCAGCCACAACAGCCCCGAAGGGACCGGTTCGCGCAATGAATACCCGGGTGCGGGAGGGGGGACTTGAACCCCCACGCCCGAAGGCGGCAGATCCTAAGTCTGCTGCGTCTGCCATTCCGCCACTCCCGCGTCACCTCCAGAGTAGCGATCGCCTCACCTGGGGGGCGCTCCGCCTCCCGCCGGGTTATGCCCCGCATCCTCACCAGGACCGCGGACAACCGCGGACAACCGCGGACAACCGCGGACAACCGCGGACAACCGTGGACAACCGTGGACGACCGTGGGCAGCCGCGGGTAGCCATGGAGGCTGCCCCAGTCCGGCCACGAACCTTCGTAGTGAGCCATTCACGAGGTTTACCGGTATCGGCCGGGTTTGGTGGACGCCAGGGCGGACAGATATCGACAGTCCAGAGGGCTMACGCCGCCGGTCGCCGAGGCTCGTCCCGCGGTCGTCGGGACGACAACCGTGAGAGGGCCGTTGTCGTCAGCCTGACTCGCACGGCTATCCGACCGGCGGCAGGGTTGTTTCGCGCCGGTTTGGCCAGGACGACTGGGAGACGATTCATATGACCCTCACCGAGGTCCCGCGCTCCGCCCCCGCCGATGTTCCGCCCACCGGCGAGGCACCGGCACAGGTCGAGAGYCCGCCGGCCAAGATCAGGGCCAAGATCAGGGCCGAGGCCAACGTCAGGGCCGGGAACGAGACCGGGAACGAGGCCCAACGGCTGGTCGGCCCCGGCCCCCGCCACGCCGCCCAGCGTGCCCTCCTCGAACGGAACCGGGCGTTGAAGCTCATCGACACCGGTCGGGCGACGACCGCGGCCGTCTGCGCGGTCCGTGACACGGGCCTGCGGGTGAACGGCAGGCCGGTCGCCGAGGTTCATCTGCTCATCGAACGCCCCGGCGCGTGGGGCAACGTGTATCCGGTGGTGCGCAGCACGGTCCTTCCCGACCCGGACGTCGACCTGAGCGAGGCGGCGACGGCTTCGTCGGGCCGCCCGCGTCGTATCCCCGTGCTGGTCGATCCGCACCGTCCGGAGAACGTGCTGCTGGGCTGGGATCTGCGGCCGGCGAGCTGACGAAGCCGTCAACGAAGCGGCCGACGAAGCCTGCGGGATGGGTCGGCCAGGCGCCTCAGGGACGGTCCCGGTCAGGCGGCTGCGAGGCCCAGGTCGCGCAGCAGCTTGGCGACATGACCGGTCGCGCGGACGTTGTACTGCGCCACCTCGATCGTGCCGTCCGTGCCGATCACGAACGTCGAGCGGATCACGCCGATGGTCTTCTTCCCGTACATTGTCTTCTCGCCGAAGGCGCCGTACGCGGCGAGCACCTTCCGCTCCGGGTCGGAAAGCAGCGGGAACGTCAGGGCTTCCGTGTCGCGGAACTTCACCAGCTTGGCGGGCTTGTCGGGAGAGATCCCGAGCACGTCGATGCCGGCGTTGTCGAGCTGGGCGAGGCTGTCCCGGAAGTCGCAGGCCTGCTTCGTGCACCCCGGGGTCGACGCGGCCGGATAGAAGTAGACGACGACCCGCCGTCCCCGGTAGGACGCCAGGGACACCTCGTTCCCCTCGGAGTTGGGCAGGGTGAAGTCGGGTGCGATGTCGCCGGGGACCAGACGGGCGGCGTTGGCGGTCTCAGTCATGGCCCGAAAAGTAGCCGTGGCCCGCGCGGGACGGCAAACCCCCGGCGGACAGATCCCCAACGTGGCGAGGTTCGGGGGACCTGGGCACGGTCTGTGCACCGTGGACCGTGCCCAGGTCCCCCATCTGCTCAGGCTGCCCTGCTCAGGAGCCCGGTCAGGCTGCCGCGTCGACCGCCGCGCGGAAGCCCTCCGGGGTGAGCTGCTCCCCGGACAGCCGCTTGCCGTTGACGAAGACGGTCGGCGTGCCGGTGACGCCGGCCTTCGATGCGTCCTCGTCAACCTTGGCGACGTACCCGTCGTAGGTCCCCTCGTTGACCGCTTTCCGGTACGCCTGCGAGGTCAGCCCCGCTTTCGCTCCGAGCGTGATGAGCGTGTCGTTGGTGAAGCCGCCGGTGCGCTCCTCGGGCTGGTTCGCGTACAGCACATCGTGCAACTGCCGGAACCTGCCCTCGTTGGCGGCTGCCGCCGCCGCGTTCGCTGCCCGCTTCGACTCCGGCCCGATGAACGACATCATGTGGTAATCGATCTTGATTTTGCCGTCGTCAAGGAGCTTGCCGATGGTCGGCCCGGTTGTCTTCTCCAGCGTCCCGCAGATGGGGCACTGGAAATCCTCGTACAGGTCGACGGTGACCGGCGCGGACGCCTTGCCGACGACGATGCCGTGATCGGTGCCGGTGGCGCTCGCTGGCAGGACCACCGGCTTCGACTCCTCGCGGGAGTTCTGGACGGCGAAGCCAATCACGCCGACCAGGACGAGAACGGCCAGCACCACGCCGGTGATGATGCCGCGCCGCCGTCGCCGTTCCCGCGCTGCCGCCGCGGCCCGCGCCGCCGCGGCCTTGGCCCGTCGCTCCTGTCCGCTGACCGTCTTGCCTCCACTTGCCGGGGGGGTCGCGTCGGGCCTTGCGCCGCCGCCAGGGGCCCTACCGCCGGTTGTCAACGGTGCCTTCTTCGACTTCGCAGCCATCAGCGGTACTCCCGGAAAGATCGTTCACTGGTTGGTCGAGGAGACGGTCCACCGCCAGGTAGCCGCTCGGCCGCCAGGCCAGCAGCCCGGCGGCGGCGAGCAGCAGGCTGTCGCGGATCAGCTCGGAGGTGTAGTGCGTCGGGGCGTCGGCAGTGAGATCACCCCCAGAGGAGAAGCAGCCGCAGTCGATCCGCAGCCCCCGGGTGGCGGCCGACGCGATCGCTGCGATGTAGACGGCGAACATCACCGCGGACACGACGGCGGACAGCCGCACGGCGAGCCCCACGACGAGCAGCATCCCCAAGGCGATCTCCAGGAACGGGACGCCGTACGCGATCGGCTGCACGAGGGCATCGGGCAGGATGCGGAACGCCCGCACGGAGCGCACCATCCCGTCCGGGTCGTTGACCTTCAACAGCCCGGCGACCAGCCAGACCACGCCGAGGCCGAGGCGCAACACTGTGGAGACGGCGCGACTGGCCGGCTGCATGGGGGTGACAAGGCTGTA
The DNA here is from genome assembly GCF_001756285.1 of Frankia sp. CgMI4. Taxonomy (NCBI): domain Bacteria; kingdom Bacillati; phylum Actinomycetota; class Actinomycetes; order Frankiales; family Frankiaceae; genus Frankia; species Frankia sp. CgMI4. The sequence continues at coordinate 21,063 of NZ_MAQZ01000067.1, read as the reverse complement.
GGTGATCGGATTCAAGACCGTGCTTCTTCTGATCCGGACCGCTCGGCGGTCAGTTTGGGCAGGTCGTCGATGTATTCCTGGACGCTGGTCCCCGCCAGGTACAGCGCGCGGATCCTGTCATCCCGAGAGAAGACGATGACCTGGGCGCCATGGGTGACCAGAACGGAGCCGTCGGCCTGGACCTCCGGTTTCTCCAGGGGAACGCCCAAGGCCTCGGCCTCGGTACGGATCCGGTCGARCGGGCCGCGGACGCCGATGAAGGTTGCGTTGAACTGTTTAAGCCAACGGCTGAGGACCGCCCCCGTATCCCGATCAGGGTCGGTCGTCACGAAGACGACCGTCACCTGGTCACGCACGTCCGGTTTCACCTCGCCGAGTGCCGACGCGAGGTCCGCCATCGTGGTCGGGCAGACGTCCGGACAGTGGGTGTAGCCGAAGAACAGCATAGTGATCTTCCCCTGCGTGCGTGTGCGCAGGTCGAAGGGACGGCCGTCGGCGTCGGTGAGGTTGAGGGCCGGCTTGGCCAGCCGCCTGGCCGGGACGGTGCCGTGCAGGCTGCCGTCGCCGCCGTTGCCCACATCGACGATCTTCACTCCGGTGTCGGTTCCCGAGCCGGCGCAGGCGGTGAGCAGCGCCATCGAGGAAGCGACCAGGACCGTGGCAATGGTTCCGGCCAGCGCCGGACGGCGCCGCCGGGAGCGCGACGGGGGGAACTGTCCAGGCGGGGAACCGGCGTCGTGACGGGAACCCGTGTCGTGACGAGGATGGTGGACTGGGGACATGACGCTCCAGGGCAGGGCCGGGCAGGACGGATCGGGGCCACGGAAAACGTGTCCGCCTGACTGCGGCAGGTGCTGACGGTGGGAGTCGCCCGGGGCGACTCCCACCCGGGCCAGAGCACCGCTGGCCGTCGCGCACAGCGTTCAGCGTAATGTCCCGCCGGACGGATTCCGGTGTGCGGTTGCTTCCGCCTGTGGCGCCAGCTGCGCGGTGTCTGCGGCGCCAGCTGCGCGGTACGGAGACCGGGACCGGACGGGGCGAGACGCCGCGCGTCAGGGCGCCCGCGTGACGTGTCGCGCCACTGGCGGTTTGGTCTCGCCGGGCGGTGATGTGTCTGGCACGATCGTTGCAGGCCGGTCGCACCCGACGGAGATGTCCGTGGCGTCCATCGACGCCGATCGACGCCAGCCGCGGGAGCGCGTCCGYCATTCGCAACGGACGAGAGGGCGACATCGGTGCCGCAGGACCCGGCCGTGATCCAGCAACAGATCGAAGAGACCCGCGCCGAACTGGCGGAGACGATCGATTCCATCACGGAGATCGTCAGCCCGCGCCGCGTCGCCGAGCGGGCCCAGATGCAGCTGCGGGTGAAGACCGCCGAACTGCGCCACAGGTACGGTCCGGCCCTCGGGATCGGCCCGGGGCCGGCGCTTCCCGAACTGGAAGCCGGCGTCGGAGCCGATGGCGTGGACCGGCGGGGGGATGCGGGCACGCTGACCGGGGGTGCGCTGGACGGCAGGGCGGTGCCCGGCCCCTCTGGCGGCGCCACCGTGGTCCGGGTGGTGCGCTGGGAGCGGGTCGTTCTCGTGGGTGGAGGTGTGCTGCTCCTGGTGGGTGGGATCCGTCATCGCCGTCGTCGCCGGTCGTCCCGGCGCGGGTGAGCGGCCCGCCCGCCCGCCTGGGCCGCTCCCGGGCCGGTCGCGCCGACTCCCTGCCCCCGCCTACAGGTCGCCGGTGCGGCGCAGCCAGGCCAGCATGAGGATCCCCGGTAGCACCGGCAGCCAGAAGCTGATCAGGCGGTAGACGAGGACCGCGGTGAACATGGACGCCGCCGTACCGCCCGCGGCCGCGAGCCCGAAGGCCAGTGCCGGTTCGATCGCGCCGATGCCGCCGGCTGTCGGCGCCGCGCCGGCTACCATCGAGCCGATGAGGTAGACCGCGGCAACGGACAGCAACGTCATGCTGGTGCCGAATGCCCAGACCGTGCAGGCGAGCGCGAGGATCTGGAAGAAGCGTGTCCCTGTTTGGGACAGCAGCAGCAGCAGAGCCCGGCACGGGGAACGGGCGAGGATCTTCAGATGGGTGTCGAAGGCCCGCACCGCCGGCCGGGCCTTCGACCGGATCCGTGGATGGGCCACGGTGCCCGTCACGAGCGCGCAGACCGCCCCACAGCCGAGCACGAACGGCCCCGGCCCGAGCCCCTGGACAGTGGACCGCAGCGGGTTGGCCACGGCAGCCCCGATGCCCGAGTCGCTGAGGGTGCCGGCGACCAGGACGATGCCCCCGAGGTGCGCCACCCCGCCGGCCACCTTGATCGACGTGATGGCCGCCAGGGCCGCGGGACGCGTCATCCCGCGCCGTTCCAGGAAACGCAGATGGATCGCGATGGCCCCGAGACCCGCGGGCACGATCCGGTTCGCCGCCGCTGCCGCGACCTGSAGGCCGGTCACGGTGCGTAGCTCGATCCGCAGGCCGCTGGCCGCCCGCGTGGACAGGCCGTTGGCGAAGTAGAACAGGACCGAGGAGAGCGCGCAGATGACGAGCCAGTGCCAGCGGGGCGTGGGAACGCCGGCCAGCCGTGAGGCCATGTCGCCGCGGAAGCGCACGGCCAGGATGGTGAGGGGCACGGCGAGCACGCCGGCGAGCAGGACGTTGCGCCGCCGGGACCGGGACGATCGAACCGGTCCGAGACGGAGCGCGAGCGGTTCGGCGAAGACGTGGACGTCACCGGCCGGGGATGCGACGAGCTCGCCCCTCGGTGTCGTTGTAGAGCTCGGTTTCGTTGTAGAGCTCGGTGTCGTTGCAGCCACGTCGTCGGAGTTGTCGTCCGGGTGGGCACCGGGGCGTCGTAGTAGCTGCCGGGTCAGCACCACCGGCGGTGGAAGCGGGGGCGCGGGCGCGGCGGCGCTCTCGGCGCTGACAGCGCCGAGCAGGACCGGAGTCTCGATGACTACCCCCGTAGGATCGACAGGCGCGATCACGGTCGTGATGCAGAGGAGACGTACGTCACGGTACGCGGCTTGACGGTATGCGGCTTGGCTGAACAGCAGCTGAAGCAGTCTCATTGCCAACCTGGCCACCGGAAGTCGCGCGACGACGCTTCGGGAGGAATCGGTCGGCGGCCCTGGTCAGGAGCCGCAGACCGCCTCGATCGGATCCTGTTGGCGTGGCAGGTCGAACCAGACCTGCTTGCCTGACCCCCGGGTGTCCGGTACCTCGACGACACCCCACTGCATTGCCAGCGCGGCGACCAGATGCAGGCCCCGGCCCGACTCGTCGTCGTCGTGGGCGGGCTTCAGCACCGGCCACAGCGAGCTTCCGTCGTCGACCGCGATGCGGATCCGGTCGTTGCGCAGGGACAGTGTGAGGCACAGGGCGGCGCGGGCGCCGACGAAGCGCACCGCGTTCGTCACGACCTCACTGACGAGTAGCTGCGCGACCTCGACGGTCTCCGGGCGGCCCCAAGCGGCGAGCAGCTCGGTGACCAGCCGGCGGGCTCGGCTGGCGGCGCGGGGATCGGCGGGCAGGTCGAAGCGTGCGCTGAGAGCTTCGGCCACGCCTCACCTTCCGGGGGGTTGTCAGTCACGGTCGTCGTTCCGGTGCGGGGGTCTGCCGCGTCGCGTTACTGCCACCATGACCGCCCCCCCAAACCTGACCCTCTGTGGTCGTCGAGCCGGGCAACGGCCACGCGACGCATCTGGATACCGCGACCGGGACGTCCGGGCGACGCGACGCGCCGAGGACGGCATCGGCGCTTCCCCCGCCGGGGTGCCGGGCCGGGGTGGCAGGCCGTCCCAGCGGGGCGGGTCGGCCTGCCCCGCTGGGACGGCCGGGCGGGTGACCACGTCGGGGATGGCGTCAGATGACGTCGATGCCGTCCAGCACCGACTCGCGGCGAGCCATCCAGGCCCGCGTGACCTCGTCGACCGCGGTCTGGTCGATGCGGGCCGCCGCCGCCGACAGATCGCTGCGGGGGGACGGCACCATGTCCGCATCCGCATCCGCTCGCGCGGCTGTTCGCGGCATGGCAGCCCGACCGGGGTGTGACGAGTTCGGCGGGTCGATCCCAGGTTGCGCGTACCGGCTACCGTAGCCATGCGGTACACCACCGGTTCCGTCCGGGGCGCGCCCGTCGGGCGGGGTCGGGTTCCGATCGAAGGCCGGCCCGGGGTGGTCGGGACGGCCGATGGGCCGTGGGCCGGGCTGGTCCCTCGTCGGCTGCCCACCCGGTTCCGCGCGCCGCTGCGGTGCTCGGGGACGGTCTGCCCAGGCTCTCGCCCCGTTCCCCGCGGGGCGTCCCGGGGACTCGGCCGGGCCCGGCCGTCCGCGGTCGGGCTGTCCGCGGTGTGTGGATCCCGGCTGCATGGATCCCGACCGGGTGGATTCCGGCGGCGTCGGCCCCGGCTGGGGTGATGGCCGGCCCTGGTGGCGTCCGGGCCCCGGCAGCGCGGGACCGGGGTCCGACGGGCCGCCTGGCCCGGTTCCGGTGCCGGTCATCGAGCGCGGCGTCTCGACCCTGGCCGTGGCCATCTCGACCGGACCGGAGATCGAGGGAGCGGGCCGGGATGACGGCACGACGACATCGTCCCGGGCCACCGACGGGTTTACGGCCGGCGGGTAGCCGTCCGCGGCGGACCGGTCCCGGTCCGTGGGGTACCCGCCCGTCGGATACCGGTCCGAGGAGTATCCGTTGGGAGCATGTTGCCGCCCGCCGGGCAGTCGTGGCCGGGCACCGGTTGGCCGCGGAGCACCCCGCTGGGCGGGATGGGCAGCCGGGGGCGGGTAGCCCGAACGGTCGGAGTATCCGCCGGACGGCGGGTGGTCGGAGTCTGCCGGGGACCCCATGGGCAGGTGGGCAGCCGCCCCGGGCATCGGCTCGGGGAACTGTCCAGGAACCGGGACAGGCGGCCTGACCGGTGACTGTGGTGGCGGGGGTGACTGTGGTGGCGGGGGTGACTGTGGTGGCGGGGGTGACTGTGGTGGCGGGGGTGACTGTGGTGGCGGGGGTGACTGCGGTGCGGGCGGTCTGGCCGCGGGGCGAGCCGGAGGGAACATCCTGGCCTCGTCAACCGCCCGGCTGTCCGGTGCGGCGCCCGGCGACATGCCGGTGATCGCGATGATCGACGCGCAGGGCCAGAGACGGTCGCAGCTCAGGCAGAGGTCGAACTCATTCGGCTGATGAAGGTCGATGAGGGTGATCAGCGAGTGAATATGCTCGACGATCTTCGGGCCGACCAGGACCGGCCCACGGGCGATGACGTCGAGCTCCGAGCGCAGTCGCCCGTGATACTGCTCGACGTCAGCAAGGCGCGGATCCTCCATCACCGGCAGCATGCACCATAGCGGGCCAGCGGGCACGAAGGGTGTAGCCCGTTCGGGTTCACCGTCACCGCTGACTCACGTTCCGTTTCTGACTCGCGGTGCCAGACGCCGCTGATGGTTCCCTCTCCCTTACGTGCGGTGAGGGCGGGAAGTGGGTTCGCCGGGACGGGCCGCATGGTCATGCCGAGCCGGAGTCCGGACGGCGTGGCCGCGGGGAGGCGCTGATCGCAGATCAGGACCGGTCCGGCCGGACCTCGTCCGTGCGGCGGACCTGCCGCATCAGACCCTCCTGAAGCCTGGCGAACTCCTCGATGTAGGGACTTTCGACCTGCCCGGGGGCACCTCCGGGCTCCTTGCCCGGCGCGGACCGGTCGAACGGCTCGAAACCCGCGAACTGCCCGCCGGCACCCGGCGGCATGCGGTCGGGCTGGCCGTCGAACGCGGGATAGTGCCCACCCCCCGCCGCCTGAGCGCCCCGCTCGGCGGGTCCGTCGTACCCGGGTCCGTAGGAGGACGGCAGGCCGTTGCTGCTCTGCGGGACCGCACGGTCCGCGGCGTTGTCGAACGCCGGGTAGTGGGCACCGTTGGCCGAGGCCGCGCGGTCGGTGGGACCGTCGTAGGCGAACCCCGAGCCGTTGGGACTGCCGGCCCCGGGGCTGATCGAGAGCGGGGCGCCGCGCATGCTGTCGCCGGAGGTGTCCGGYTGCTCCGTGGAGAGGAACCCCTCGGATGCCGGGTAGATGCGGGCCGACAGGCTGACCGACATCGGGTCACTGCCGTAGGTGATGACGTCAACCTGGTCCTCCGCGCTGATGCCGCCGCTGCGGGCGAGATCGACGAAGCGGAACAGATCGGCCCACCGTAGCCCATCGAGGTCGACGCTGATACGCAGTGCCATGATCGTGCCCCATCCCTGAGGTTCGTTACGTGCCGACGGTTACCTGGGCGCCAACGGACGATCGAGGGGTGACCGGCTCGCCCCCGTCAGCGCCAGCCCGGGCGGCGATGGGCGGCAGCTTATACCGCGTTGGGAGACCATTCCCCATCCGGGGAGGTTCGGCTGGCTCTGCTCCGATAAGGCGAAGTGGGGGTATCGCGTTCTTCGTCGCGTCCCGTCACCCGAGGGCATTCCCGGGCGGAACGTTGGCGGGGAATCAGGACGGCCGGGCTGGCCCCTCCGGTGAGGAGGTGTGGGGTGCGTGGATGCCGGCCGGGAGGCGTGGAAAGTCTCGGCCGGCGGACGTGGTCGGTCGATCGGGCGGTCGTGAAATGCCGCCTGGGGTGTCACCGGTGATTGGAAGGCGGGTAGTGTCCGACCCTGTGAACGTTGTGTCCGGCGGTGTCAACGGGGTCGGCGCGGCTGGGGTGGGCACGCAATCGGGTGTCATGCAGTCCGGCGCGCTGCCAATCAGGCTCCTGCACGACCGCGTGCTGGTCGAGCCGCGTGAGGATTCCGTGGACCGGCGGTCGAAGGCGGGCATCGTCATCCCCCCGACCGCGCATATGGGGAAGCGCCTGTCCTGGGCGGACGTCGTCGYGGTGGGGACGGCCGTGCGGACCATCCAGGTTGGCGATCGGGTGTTGTTCGACCCCGAGGACCGGGCCGAGGTGGAGCTGCACTCGACCACCTACGTTCTGCTGCGGGAGCGGGACGTGCACGCCGTCGCGGCGGAGCGGTTGGACGACGGCCTGACGGGTCTGTATCTCTAGATCCGGCCGGTCGGCCCCCAGGCTTGCGTGGCCCTTTCCGACCATCCGATGACGGCGCGGCGTCCAGGTGGTGTACGGTGCCGCATCGATCGAGATGCGGGCGGTCCACCGGAGTCGTGATGTTTGATCATGGCTGTGGYGGGAGTGACACCGCGCCAGCCAGGCGCTGCCTGGCCTGACGCGGTTCCGCCCCGTATCCTTCGCTCGGCTCTGGAGATCCGCGTTCCGGCCGGGACCCTTGGATGTGGTGGAGGCACCCGGAAATGCGGACACAGGGCATCGCGTCACCTCAATCTTTGGGGTCACTGCGTACTGTAACCAGCCGATGTCCTGAGGTGCAGTGTTTCATGGCTCCTCACGCTCGGTCGAACCCAAGACCGATGGGTTGGCATACCCATTGGGTGAACGACGGCAGGGAAAGGAAGGAGACGCATGGCTCGTGACTTCGACGCTCGGCGAAGCACGGATGTCGAGGAGGACGAGCTCCAGGAACAGAGCCTGGAGACGCTCAAGGCGCAGCGCGCCGGTGCGGCGGCGGACCTGGGGGACGACATGGACGCCCTCGAGGCCGAGCTGGACCTTCCGGATGCGGAGGTGCGCGACGAGGAACTGTCGCTGCGGGTACTTCCCCGGCAGGCCGACGAGTTCACCTGCACTCGATGCTTCCTGGTGCAGCACCGCAGCCAGCTCGCAGACGTCCGTCACGTCGTCTGTTCGGACTGCGCGGCCTGAGGGCCGGGTCCCGGGGCGGGGTGTCCCTCGACGGCGGGCGGTGCGGACCGGTTGCCCGGTTGCCCGGTCGTCTGAGTAGGCGTACCACTACCTAGCGCGAGTTTGTCGCTGGGGGTGGTGCGGATGCTCGACGAACAGTCACCGATGTCCGGTTCCGTCCGGTCCCGTCCCGCCGCATTTGAGGGTCGACGGCCCCTCCGCCCGGAGGATGYCGCTCCCCGTCCCGGGGAGGAGGATCCCGCGGACGGTCCCGAAAGCCTGCCGCTGCTCCTGAACCGGTTCGTCCCCCCGCCGGCCCCGCCGGGTCATGTCGATCGACCACGGCTGCTCGACGCACTCGACGCCGCCACCGTCCTGCCCCTCACGGTGGTGCGGGCTCCGGCCGGCTCGGGCAAGACGGTGCTGGTCGCGGCCTGGGCCGCGGCCCGGCGGGGGGAGACGCCGATCGTGTGGGTGCGGGTCGATCCGGCGGTCGTCCCCGGCCCGCGTGGCGGGGGGCCGGGCCTCCCACTGTGGCCGCAGCTGCTGCACGGGCTGGGACGACACGGTCTGCTCCCGGCCGGTGAGGGCTTTGGGAGCCGGTACGGTCCCGCGGCCGACGATCTTTATGATCGGCGTTACCGACGGCTCGCCAACATCCTCGCCGACCTCCCGACGTCCTTCATACTGATCCTCGACGACGTGCATCTGATCACCCGGCGTTCGGACCTCGACGGCCTCGAACTGCTGATCGACGGGGCCGCGGATCGGGCCCGGATCATTCTGATGGGCCGGATGGTGCCCGTGGCGCTGCACCGGCTGCGGGCCRCCGGGTGGATCACCGAGATCGGTCCGGCAGATCTCGCCTTCACCCGGGCGGAGGCCGCCGCGCTCCTGKGCCGGCAGGAGATCACGGGCCGGCAGGAGATCACGGCGTCGCCCGCGACGGTGAGYGGTCTCGTGCACGTCACCGAGGGCTGGGCGGCCGGGCTGCGGCTGGCGGCCGGGGCGCTCGCCGCACGGGAACGACGRCCACTGCCGGGGGCGGATGGGCGGTGGGAAGCGGCCGTCGCATCCCCGTCCGGTGGCCTCGGTGACACGGCTGGTTTCTCCGGCGCCGTGGCCGGCCATCCCGCGATCGCCGATTTCCTGCGGGCCGAGGTGCTAGCCGGTAAGCCGTCGCCGGTACGCCGCTTCCTCCTGCGGACCAGTGTCCTGGAGCGCATGACCGGGCCGCTGGCGGACGCCGTCGCGGCCGAGCGGATGGACGCGGGCGTCCTGGCGGCGGCTACCGGCTCGCGTGCCGCGCCGGCACCCACGGTGGGCGCACGGGTGAGCGGGAAGGAAGTTCTGGCGGCACTCGCGCATGCCGACGGCTTCGTGGTCGAGCTCGACCACGACGGCGGATGGTTCCGCTTTCACCGGCTGCTTGCCGCGGTGCTGCGTTCCGCGTTGGCCGCGGACGGCGACGAGGACACCGCTGAGCTCCACTTGCGAGCCGCGATCTGGTTCGCCGCGCACCGTCGGACGACGGACGCGGTACATCACGCCGCGCATGCCGGGGATTGGTGGTACGCGGCCTGCCTGCTCGTCGATGGGACCGAGATGGTGGACGCCCTGCATGGCGGCGTCGCGGGGTTCAGCCCGATCATGACGGGGATGCCGGACTCCCCGGCCTCGTGGTCGCCGGAGTRCGCACTGGTCGCCGCCGTGGGCCGGCTGGGCCGGGGACAGGTGGGGGCGGCCACCAGATACCTGCAGGTGGCCCGGGGGAGCATCGCCGCGGCGGTCGTGTCCCGTCGTCGCGCGCTCGCGGTCCGGGCCGATCTCGTCGACCTGCGCCGGGCGGAGCTCGCCGGGGCGTGCGAGGAGATGCTGAGCATCACCCGCCGGTTGCTACGGTCCCCGGGCAGGCCGGGCGCCGTGCCGCAGCCGGTTGGTCCGGTGGTTGCCGGTGTGACGGGGCGGGCGGAGGCTGCGGGGAAGGGCCGGCCACGACCGCCCGCCGACATGCGGCCGCCGGGAGATCCCCGGTTCCTGCCCGCCGGCCCCGTCGGGGGCGCCGAAGGTCCCGGACGGGAGCCGGGCGGTGTTCGACGTGATCACGTCGGGGGAGACGTGGCCCGCCCCGGCTCCGTCGTCGGTGGGGCCCCGCCGGACCGCCCGGCCGGGATCGTCGCGCGATCGACCGGTGGTGGCGTGGATGGGGGCGTGGATGGTTCCGACAGGATCGCGGCAGCCGTGGCCTGGTGTGCGCGCGGGCGGGCGGAGCTCTGGCTCGGCCGTCCCGACCTGGCGCTGGAGGCGTTGCGGGAGGCGATGACGGCGGCCCGGGATACCGGTCTGCGGACGGTCGAGGCATCGGCGTCCGGGGCGATGGCTCTCGCCTACGTGCTACGGGGTCGGTTGCGGCAGGCCGAGTCCAGCGCGGCAGCGGCGGTCGCCACCGCCGCTGTGATCACTGCCAGCCCGGTCGATCCCACGGCCGTCCCCGCATCCTCGGATGGTCGGACCGACATGCCGGCAGGCCTGGTCGAGGCGCATCTCGCCCATGCGATGGTGGCGGCAGCCCGGGTCGACGACGTGCGTGTCACGCACCATCTCGACCTCGCGCGGATGGCCTTCACCCCGGCGCATCCTCCCTACCTGCTCGATCTGATCGTCGTGCTGGAGGCGAGGGCGCGATGCCGGCGTGGGGAGGCGGACGATGTGCGGGCTGCCCGCCGTCTCCTGGCGTCGCGAGGACGGCCGGCCGGACCGCCGCTGTGTCTGTCGCTGTGGCGCGCCGCCGAGACCGACCTGCTGATCGCCRTCGGGAACGCCCAGGCTGCCCGGCAGCTGCTGGGCCAGCTGGCCGACACCCGCCGGCCGGACCATGCTCTCGCGCTCGCGGCGGCCCGGGCGAACCTCGCGTGCGCTGATCTAGAGGGAGCGGAGCACGCGGTGGCGGCTCTGCTGCGGGCGGACGGTGGCGGAGGCGGTTCGGTGGTGTCGGCATGTGTGGTGGCAGCGGTGGCGGCCGCGCGGCGTGATGACCATGCGCGGGCCACCGACCTGCTGGCGCGTGCCCTCGCGCTCGCCGAGGACGAGGGACTCGCTGGCCCGTTCCTCGAATTCGGCGGCGAACCGTTGGCGATCTTGGATGCCCATCCCGGCCTCTCCGCCGCACATCCGTTCTTCGTGTCGACTTTGCGGGCCATGRCCACGACGGAGTCCGCCGCCGCGGTGAACCCGCGGACGCCGACCGACGGCGGACCGGTCATGGCCGTATCCGGGGCGGGGGTGCCGCCTCTGGGGGTGCCGCCTCTGGGGGCGGCCGGCCTGGAGGTGCCGAACGGGGGGACGCCGAGCGGGGGGATGCCGAGCGGAGAGGTGGCGGTGCCCGCGCCCGCGTGGCCGGCCACCCCACGTCGATCCGTCATGAGCGGGCGAATGGCACGTCCGGCCCTCATGACCCCCGCGGCGCGCTCGGCGCCGCCTGACCGTGACAGGCAGGGGGCCGACGTCCCGCGCGGCCCCTCCGGCCCCTCCGGCCCCTCCGGCCCCTCCGGCCCCTCCGGTCCGGCGGGCTACGGCCTTGGGACGGGAACAAGTCCGATCTCCCTAGGGCAGCCGGGGGCGCGTGAGCGCTCACCCGGTTCCAGGGACGGGCGGGGACCCGGTGCGGGTGGCCGGCTCAGCGACCGGGAACTCGCGGTCCTCAGCTATCTGCCGACGATGTTGACGACCACCGAGATCGCCGCCGAGCTCTTCGTCTCCGTGAACACGGTGAAGACGCACCTGAAGAGCATCTACCGCAAGCTCGACGTGCCACGGCGTCGCGACGCTGTACATCGCGCGCGCGAATTGCGTCTATTGTAAATAGTCATACCGTTTATCGTAAAAATAAATTTTAGGTGGGAGGTCAACGGTCCGGTGGTCGGGGCGCCGCGATCAGGATGACGGTGATTCAGTGAATCGCGGCGGGCACGGGGGTGGGTACCCTCCCCCCGAGCCGGGTCCGTCGTCCACTGCGTCCGCATAGCCGGCATCGGTGCGGTCGCTCTCCGTGTGACCGGGGCCCGTGTGACCGGCATCGAGGTAGCCGGCATCCCTCTGGATCCTGTTGGACCCGGGCTGCGGTGGGCCGTACCGGTATGTGCCGAACGCCGCCGTTCGTTCGATGCGCCRCCCGATCGGGCCGGGACCAGGCCCGATCGGTGTCCGCCCCGCTCCGCGGGTACGTGCGGTGGCCCGTGCCGGTGCCGGCAGGAAGGCGCGGAGCAGGCAGATCATCGATGTCACGATCCCCGTGATCATCAGGATCAGACCCAGAACCTGGAGATCCACTCCGGTGGTGTGCCAGGTGAGCGCGTAGCGCAGGATGGCACMCACCACGACCAGGAAGACCGACCGCCCCAAGGTCATCGCCTTCGTACCTCCGCCTCTCTCCTACCGTGGCTTTGGTCTCCTGCTGTGGCTTCGAYCTGTGGCTTCGGCCGGTCGATGATCGGTGCATGGCCACATCGCGCCCCGGCCGCGCTCGATGGTGTCCGCGCTCGATGTGTCGTCGTCGTGGAGCGGCACCATGGGATGGGTGGTCCGTGCGGGGAGCGGAGARCTCCACCCCTCCGGGGCGGGCCGCGGACCGCTGGCGAAACCGTGCACTGCCGCCGTGGATACCCTGCGTGACCAATGTTCATGCTGTCGATGTCGGTCGGGATCCAGGGCTCACCCGCGCCGGAGGACGTTTTCCGGCTTCTTTCGCGGCCGCGATCGAGGCCGGGGGAGCCAATCTCGTACTTGTGAGGTAGCCCCGACGGGCGGTGCCAGCGGGAGGGAAAAATCACCTCGAGCCACTGCCGGGGGGCCGCCGGACGCCGTCATCCCAAACGTTTACGTGCGTTAAGGTCGCGTTTTCCCCGGCTGAGCCGAAGATGCGGGGTGAGTGTGATCGGGGGGGCGTGGGCGACTGCTGGCGTAGCGAGGGAGGTGGGCCCTACGCTTGCCGAACCTGTCCAACTTCGCCGGAAATCAACCTGGCGGCATCGTCCCTAGCGGACGAGGCCTGGCGTCGGTTCTGAGTTCTGACCCCCCCCGGAGGCACGTGTGACCGACCGAGTTTCCCGCCCGCATGATGTTATCGGTGAGGACGCACTACATCGGCCGCGAATTGGCGTGACCGTCGACACATCCGCCGAGGCCGCTGCGGCGGGCCGGGTCGCGAGGCGTGTCTCCGCGAGCTCACCCGCACCGCTGACCCCGCCGCACCGCTCGCCGGCCACCCGGCATTCCGCCGCCACCGGCGCCGGTGCGGGGCGACCGCTGCACCAGCGCTCCGGCCCGCCGGGGAGCGGCGTGCCGATGGGCGGCTCGCCGATGGGCCGCGGCGACGTGCCGAGCGCCACCGGCCGCGCGGTCCCGGCCGGTGGCCCGCCCGTCCGGTCCGCTCCGGTGGCGCGTACCGCGCCGATGCCGCGGGACCTGGCTCTCGGCGCGGCCGAGCTGCGCGGCATCCTGCGCGTGGTGGAGGACTGCGAGCGGGCGTCGTCGCTGGCATCCTTCCGCGAGCTCGCCCTGGACGGCATGGCCCGGCATCTCGGTTACCGGCATTCCGCCTTCTTCCTGGGCTCCTCGCTCGAGACCGCCTTCCAGGACGCCCGGCCCACCGGTCGCGGGCTGGCGCTTCGACTCGCGGGCCCCTACCTGGAGCGTTACCGGGAGCTGGAGGCCCTCAGCAATCCGGACAGCCTGCGTTCGGTCCGCGAGCGGGGGCTCGCCACCCTTGACGATCTCGGCGTCCCGGAACGCCCGGAGGTGCGGATGCGCCTGGAGCGGTTTCTGCGGGCACACGGCATCCACGCGAAGCTGCTCATCCGCCTGTTCGGTCCGTCGAACGTGGGCGCCGTGGTGTCCCTGCTGGATTCTCGGCCGGGCGCGTTCGGACCGCGGGACCGCGCCGTCGGGGCAGTTCTCGGGCGGCATCTCGGTAATCTCCTGCGTTTCTACATCCGGGCGGACCCGGGCCCGTCGGTCGCGGGCAAGCTGTCGGCGCGCGAGCGCGACGTCGTCCGTCTCGTCGCCGAAGGCCGTTCCAACCGCCAGGTCGCCGAGGCGCTGTGCATCAGCATCGACACGGTCAAGCACCATCTCACCCATGCGCTCGTGGCGACGGGGTGCACGAACCGGACCCAGCTGGCGATCGCGTGGCAGCGGGAGACGAGCGCGTTCGCGGCCCCCGGCAACCCGCGGCCCTGAAACTGTGACGTCATAAGGTCATGAGGCCGCTGCCGTGGATGTTCGATCGGTGGGATCCGTGGGATCCGCGGCGGTGCCGATGATCTACGACCTCAGATTCGAGCCGCGAACCCCGGTGCGCCACCGCGCGGGACGCGGTCGCCGGCACCTGATCCTCCGATGACGGCGATCATGATCGACCTCTCCATCGGGGCYGCCGGCATTTCGGCGCGAAGGGATGAGGCGAGAGGCCGGTCCCGATGATCGAGCAGTGGCGGGAACGGACACCCTGCGTGTCCGTTCCCGGTGCCGACGGCCGCGTGCCGATGATCCCACCCGGGTGACAAAGCCGGTCCGTGGTAATCGATCTGGCCTCGCCTGACCGGTCCCGAGGGTCATGTCCTGCACGCCCCGCGACGACTGTCGCTTATTGTGGCTGAAATGTTGCCATTGGCATCCCTATTGAGGTCGTTGCCGGAAAGTTGATCGGATAAGCTTGCGATCGACGGCGCGCTGTKACTAGGTTGGCCGATGTCCCTTCTGGTCCGCATGGGGTCTGAAGGAGTCAGTCTCCGTCCGTCAGCGCCTGACCCGGCCGGCGGCGACCACGATCGATTTTCAGGACGGTGTCCGCCCGTGGTTCCATACCTCCCGGGGCGTCGTCCTCGCATCCGATTTCTCCAGGCCCTGCGCGTGCGGGCGTGTGTTGCCGGAAAGTAGCCACATCTGTTCATCGCCGCATTAGATGATCGATTCTGAAGAGAAACCGCCGCGACCGGCGACCGGGATAGCGACCTGCGTGATACTCATTCGTAACCTCCATCGATGGCCGCAGCGATTGATGACGTCGCCCGGTGCACACCCCTGCGGGCTCTGTGTAATCCCGATCCGCGACATCGTCATCGATGTCCGGCGGTGGGCGAGCCGGCGACTGGATGTCGTCCGAACCTGGTCACGGCGACCGCGCCAGTGGTCCGATGGGCCCACGATCACCGCTGTGGTCCGGCACCGCGCAATGATCCCAACCGAGCCGGCTAGTATTCCGCGCACGTTGRCAATCCCGTGTCGGCTAATCGGATGCGGCCGCCGTGGGACCGGGGGACACCAGTTCCGCGACAGCCTGTTGGGGGTTGGTTCGTTTTTCGCATACTCAGGGCGGATGCGGCTTCCCGGATGTCTGCCGTCCCGACGGCACTGACCAGGAGGTCTGGATGGTGYGGGCGGTCCTGTCGTCCGAAACAAGTCGATCATGCTGGTTCGGTGGGTGAGTTCCATGGCCTCGATGCGCCGCCGCGACGATCGTGCGGCAGCGGACGCGCTGCCGGCCACGGGTCTGCCGGCTGCCCGCCTGCCCTTGAGGTGCCCGCCCACGCGGACCAGCGATTACCCGCCCATCCGGACCAGCGATTGCCCGCCCATGCGGACCAGCACAGCTCCCTCAGCCTCTGCCCCCTCAGCGCCCTGYCTCAGGCGGGGACCGGTCGGGAGGACCAGCCGATGACCACTGCACCCAGCGCGTCACCCGTGGCCTCGCCGGCCAATCCCGCCGACCGCGATCCGCTCGACGCCCGCGAGCTGGTCGTGGTGATCACGCCGTTCGCCGAACCGTCCGCGTCCCTGGTCGCCGCGGTGCAGCGGGCCGGAGGGCTCGGGGTGCTGGATCTCGGGCTGCTGGCCGGACCGGCGCGTGATGCGCTGCGGGACGCCGCGCGGTGGGCGCCGGGCCGGTTCGGGGTGCGGGCTGCCCCCGGCTGCCCCCTCGATCCCGACGAGCTGCCCGCGAGCGTCGGGACCGTCGTACTCGTCGCCCGATCCGGTCCGGATCCCCGATCCGGCCCCGTCGCGTGGGCGGATGCCGGGCCGGGCCCGGGGAGCCGCTGGGACATCGGCGCGCTGACGAGCCGGTGGCGGACGAGCGGGCCGCGTGGAGAGGCGCGGCGCCGGGTCTGGGCGGAGGTCACCTCGGTTGCGCAGGCGCGCGACGCGGTGGCGGCGGGGGTCGAGGGACTGATCGCGCGAGGCAACGAGTCCGGGGGGCCTGTGGGCGACCTCACCACCTTCACCCTCCTGCAACATCTGCTCGCGCAGGCGTTCGTCACCACCGAGGGCGCGCCGCTGCCCGTGTTTGCCGCTGGCGGGATCGGTCCGGCCACCGCGGCGGCCGCGGTGGCCGGCGGCGCGGCCGGTGTGGTCCTGGACTCCCAGCTCGCCCTGGTGCGTGAGATGGAGCTGCCGGCACAGGTCGCGGCGGCGATCCGCGCGATGGACGGCAGCGAGACCACCCTCCTCGCCGGCTACCGGGTGTACACCCGCCCCGATCTGCCCGTCGCCGCCATGACGGGCGCCGCCATGGCCGGCGCTGCCACGGCGATCCCGTTCCGGCTGGGTGCGCGTGATCTGCGTAACCAGTTTCTCCCGGTCGGCCAGGACGGAGCGTTCGCCGCCGATCTCGCCGACCGCCACGTGACCGCGGGCGGTGTCGTACGGGCCGTGCGTCAGGGCATCCGCGAGGGCATCGCTGCCGCCGCCCGTACCCGTCCCCTCGCCCCCGGTGCGCCCTTCGCCGCTGCCCGCGGCCTGCGCCACCCGGTCGCGCAGGGACCGATGACGCGGGTCAGCGACCGGGCGGCGTTCGCTCATGCCGTCGCCGACGAGGGCGGGCTGCCTTTCCTCGCCCTGGCGCTGATGAGCGGCGAGGACAGCCGCGCCCTGCTGGAGGAGACCGCGGACCTGCTCGGGGACGCGCCCTGGGGGGTCGGGGTCCTCGGGTTCGCCCCGGCGCCGCTGCGGGCCGCCCAACTCGCCGCCGTGCATGACGTGCGTCCTGCCTGCGCGATCGTCGCCGGAGGTCGCCCGGCACAGGCGGCCCCGCTGGAGGCCGCCGGCATCGACACGTTCCTGCATGTCCCGTCCCCGGGGCTGCTGAACCGTTTCCTGGCCGACGGCGCGCGCAAGTTCGTCTTCGAGGGGCGTGAATGCGGCGGGCACGTCGGGCCGCGGGCGAGCTTCCCGCTGTGGGAGGCGCAGATCGCCGGCCTGCTGGAGTTCGGCACGACCGATCAGGCCGGTCCGGACTTCTTCGCGGGCCTGCATCTGCTGTTCGCCGGGGGCGTGCATGACGCCCGTTCCGCTGCGATGGTCGCCGCGGCGGCCGGGCCGCTCGCCGAGCGGGGCGCGAGCGTCGGCGTGCTGATGGGCACCGCGTACCTGTTCACCGCCGAGGCCGTCGCGTCCGGGGCGATCCTGCCGGGTTTCCAGCAGGCCGCTCTCGACTGCGAGCGCACCGTGCTGCTCGAGACCTCTCCCGGTCATGCCACCCGGTGCGTGGAGTCCGCGTACGTCCACACCTTTCTGGGCCGTCGCCGTGAGCTGATCGCCGCCGGCAACTCCCGCCAGCAGATGTGGGAGGAGCTCGAGGCGCTCAACCTCGGCCGGCTGCGGGTCGCGAGCAAGGGCCTGCGCCGTGAGGGCAGCGAGGTCGTCACGGTCGATCCCGCGACCCAGGCCCGGGACGGCATGTACATGATCGGACAGGTCGCCGCCCTGCGTTCGCGGCGGACGAGCATCGCCGAGCTGCATGACGAGGTCACCGCGCAGGCCACGGCCGGGCTCGCCGCCCGCTCCGCCGAGCTGCGCTCCGCCGAGCCGCGGCCCGCCGACAGGAGCGCGGCGCCCGGCCGCCCGGCCGCCCGGCCGCTCGACATCGCGATCGTCGGGATGTCCGCGATCTTCCCGGACGCCCCGGACCTGGCCAGCTTCTGGGCGAACATCGTCGCCGGCAACGACGCCATCCGCGAGGTCCCGGCCGATCGCTGGGATGCCGAGGTCTACTACCACCCGGACGCGGTGCTCAGGGACGCTGGCCGCAGGACGCCGTCGAGATGGGGCGGTTTCCTCCCGCAGGTGCCGTTCGACGCGCTGGCCTACGGTATCCCGCCGAAGTCGCTGCGCAGTATCGAGACCAGCCAGCTCCTCGCGCTGGAGGTCGCCGCCCGCGCGCTGCGCGGCGCCGGGTACGACGCGGGCCAGAAGGACGTGGGCCAGAAGACCGCCGGCGAGAGTCGGGCGTTCGACCGCTCCCGCACGTCGGTGGTCTTCGGCACGGAGGCCGGGACGGATCTCTCCGGTGCCTACAGCTTCCGCTCCCTGTGGCCGGCGCTGCTCGGGGACCTGCCGGCCGAGCTGGAGGAGTTCCTGCCGGAGCTGGACGAGGACTCGTTCCCGGGCATGCTCGCGAACGTCATCGCTGGCCGGGTCGCCAACCGGCTGGACCTCGGCGGGGTGAACTTCACCGTGGACGCGGCCTGCGCGTCGTCGCTCGCCGCCCTCGACGCCGCCTGCAAGGAGCTCGTCGCGGGCACCTCGGACATGGTGCTGTGCGGCGGCGTGGACACCCACGCGGGCGCCCACGACTTTCTGCTGTTCTCCTCCGTCCATGCGCTGTCTCCGGGCGGTCGGTGCCGCAGCTTCGACGCGGGCGCCGACGGCACCAGCCTCGGTGAGGGGGTGGCCGTCGTCGTGCTCAAGCGGCTCGCGGACGCCGAACGGGACGGCGACCGGATCCACGCCGTCATCCGGGCCGTCRCCGGTTCCTCCGACGGGCGGGCCCTGGGGCTGACCGCGCCGCGCAAGGCCGGCCAGGTGCTCTCCCTGGAACGGGCCTACGGGCGGGCGGGGATCTCGCCCAGCGAGATCGGTCTGCTGGAGGCGCACGCGACCGGAACGGTCGTGGGGGACCGCACCGAGCTCGCCACCCTCACCGAGGTCTTCACCAACCACGGTGCGACGCCGGGCCAGTGCGCGGTGGGTTCGGTGAAGTCGCAGATCGGGCACACGAAGTGTGCGGCGGGCCTGGCCGGTCTGATCAAAATGGCCAAGGCCGTCGAGACCGGGGTACGGCCGCCGACCCTGCACATCGACACGCCGAACGCCTATTGGGACGCCGAGAGCAGCCCGTTCTACTTTGACGACGTCGCCAAGCCGTGGGTTGCCCCGGCCGAGCGGCGCCACGCCGGCGTGTCGGCCTTCGGATTCGGCGGCACCAACTTCCACGTCGTGCTGTCCGCCTATGACGGCGGGCCCGAGCCCGCCCACGGCCTCGACAGCTGGCCCGCGGAGTTGTTCGTCGTCCGCGGCACCGACCGGGTGGCGGCCACCCGGGCGCTGGACCGGCTGGCCGAGCTGATCGTCGCGAACGACGCGGCCGGACGGCCGTTCCGTCTGCGTGACCTCGCCTCCACCGTCTGCGCGGAACGCGGCGGCCCGGTCCAGCTCGCGTTCGTCGCCGGCGACCTCGACGCGCTGCCCACCGCCATCGACCAGGCGCGCACGTTCACGTCGAACCCTCGGGCGGGTCTGTTCGTCCGGGACCAGGACGCGGATCCGGGTGCCACCGCGTTCCTCTTCCCCGGTCAGGGCAGTCAGCGGCCCGGCATGCTCGCCGACCTGTTCATCGCCTTCCCACGGCTGCGGTCCGTGCTGGACCTCGCCCCCCGGTGGGCGGACACGATGTTCCCGCCGGCGGCCTTCTCCCGGGAGCAGAAGGCCGCCCAGGCGGCCGCGATCACCGACACCCGTGCGGCCCAGCCGACGCTGGGGCTCGCCGGGCTTGCCGTCCACGACCTGCTGACCAGCCTCGGGGTGCGCCCGGACCACGTCGCCGGGCACTCCTACGGCGAACTGGTCGCGCTGTGCGCCGCCGGGGCGCTGGACCGGCGGGACCTCATCGGCCTGAGCGAGGCCCGTGCCGCGGCGATCCTGGCAGCCGCTGGCGACGACCCGGGCACGATGGCGGCGGTCTCCGCGTCGGTCGAGCAGGTCCGCGCCGCGCTCGACGGGGCCGTTACGGGTGGAGAGGCCGGACCGGGCCGGGTCGTCGTGGCCAACCACAACGCCSCGCGGCAGAGCGTGATCTCCGGGCCGACGGACGCCRTTGCCGCCGCCGTGGCGGCTCTCGGCCGGGCCGGCATCAGCGCCAAGCCGATCCCGGTCGCGTGCGCCTTCCACAGCCCGGTGGTGACGGAAGCGGCGACGGCGCTGGCCGCCCGGCTCGATGAGGTCGAGGTCGAGGCGCCGACCCTGCCGGTCTGGTCCAACACGACCGCCGGGCCCTACCCCGGCAGCCCGGACGAGGTGCGGGCGACGCTCGCCGGTCAGGTGGCGGCGCCGGTCAGGTTCGTCGAGCAGATCGAGGCGATGTACGCCGCGGGGGTGCGGACCTTCGTCGAGGCCGGGCCCGGCCGCGTCTTGGCGCAACTCGTCGGCAGAATTCTGGCCGGTCGACCGCACCGGGTGGTGGCCACCGACGTCGCCGGCGAGCCGGGGCTGCGCCGGTTGCTGCTGGCCCTCGCCGAGCTCGCCGCCGTCGGCGTCGAGCTCGACCCCTCCGCGCTGTTCACCGGCCGCGACGCCCGGGTGGTCAGCGCGACGGACCTGCCGCGCCGTCCCGGCTGGCTCATCGACGGGGCCTATGTGCGCACGCCCGACGGCCGGTTCCTTCCTGGTGGGCTGCGGCCGCCGACCCGGCTGACGGTGCGGACGACGTCACCCGGGGTCGCCTCCGTGCCCGGGGCCGCATCCGTGCCCGAGATCGTCGGCGTGCGCGGGTTCGTCGAGGACACCGTGGCGCCGGCTCCCCCGTTCGACCGCGCCGGCGTGACCGACCACAGCGAGACGACCGACGACCCTGCGGCGGGGCCCGCCGGACTGGCCGAACTTGGAGGTGACGGACCGGTGGACGCCGTGGTGCTGGAGTTTCTGCGGACCACCCGGGAACTGGTCGCGGCGCAACGTGACGTCGTACTGGGCTACCTGGGCATCGACCCGACCGGCCTGGCCCGGCCCGGCCAGCTCCCCGAGGGGCGGCCGGCGGATCTTGTGCGGCCGCGGCCGGGGGTCGTGTCTGACGACGTGCCGGGCTTCGTGCCGCCGCGGCCGGGGGTCGTGTCTGACGACGTGCCGGGCTTCGTGCCGCCGCGGCCGGGGGTCGCGTCTGACGACGCGCCGGACATGGCTGCCGCGAGTCGGGTGGTGCTGGACCGGGCCGCGGTGTCGGCCGCGGTGGTGGGGGTGATCGGGGAACAGACGGGTTATCCGGTGGAGATG
>NZ_MAQZ01000066.1:0-52463 GCF_001756285.1 Frankia sp. CgMI4 | reverse complement strand
GGCGGCGATCAAGACTGTCCGCGGCATCGTCGACTGGATCGTCGCGTCGGTGGATCCGGATGCCGCCGGCGCGACCGAACCGGCCGAGCCCACCGGGCCCGGTCGGTCCGCCGGAGTCGCGAAGTCCGGGGGGGCCGGCTCGACAGCCGCGATCCCGCTACGGCGGTTCGTTGTCGAACCGGAGATCGTCCCCGTGCCCTCGACCCCGGAGCCGGTCGGACGTGCCGGGTCGCTGGCCGGGGCCCGCTTCCTTCTCGTCGAGGGTGGTCTCGGGGTCGGACTCGAGCTCGCCACGTTGCTGGAGCAGGCGGGTGCCGAGGCCCGCATCCTCGCTGCCGACGACCGGGGCCTGGTCGGTCAGGTTCGAGCCGGCGCCGGCGCGGACGGCCTGGTGTGGATCGCCTCGATCGATCCCGGTGCCGGCGACCACGCCGTTCTTCCTGCCGCGTTCGCGGCACTGCGGGCCGCGGCCCTCGGCGGCAGCCGGCGGATGCTCGTCGCGACCGGGCACGGCGGGCGCTTCGGTCGCCCGTCGCCCCACGGCACCGGAGCGCTCGCCCCGGGCGACGCCGGGGACGAGGGGATCCAGCTGACCCCGGGGATGGGCCTCGCCGGCCTGGTGCGCACGATCGCCTGGGAGGTTCCCGACATCGCGGTCCGCCTCGTCGACGTCGAACCGAAGGACGAACCGCGTCGGATCGCCGAGAGCCTGCTCGTCGAGCTGCTCACCCCCGGCGGGCCGTCCGTGGTGGGTTACCGTGACGGGGTCCGCGCGACCCCGCGGATCCGGCCGGTGGAGCTGGGCGTCGCGGGCGACGTCGGCGACGTGGGTGCGGCGGGCTATGCGGGCGAACTGCCCGCCGAGCTCGGTCCCTCCTCGGTGGTGCTGCTCACCGGTGGCGCGCGGGGTATCACGGCGGCCGTCGCCGTGGAGCTCRCCCGGCGCAGCGGCTGCGCCATCGAGCTGATCGGGCGTACCCCACCGCCCACCGGACCGGAGGATCCGGTGACGGCGGATGCGCTCGACGCCCCGGCGCTGCGCCGCGCGCTTGTCGCCACCGGCGTCCGCCGGCCGGCCGAGATCGAGTCCCAGGTGGCCCGGTTGCTCGCCGAGCGGGAGGTGCGCACCACGCTGGAGGTCCTTGGTCGGCTGGCCTCGTCGGTGCGTTACCACGCGATGGACGTGCGTGACGGTGCCGCCGTTGCCTCGGTCGTGGCCGACGTCTACGCCCGCCACGGTCGCCTCGACGGCGTGGTGCACGGTGCGGGCATCCTGGCGGACCGACTCCTGCGGGACAAGACGCCCGAGTCGTTCGACCAGGTGTACCGAACGAAGATCGACGGTGCCCGGGCGCTGCTGGCGGCGCTGCGGGACGACGTCGGCTTCGTCGTCCTGTTCGGGAGTGTCGCGGGCGTCTTCGGCAACCGCGGCCAGGTCGACTACGCCGCCGCGAACGACGCCCTGGACACGCTCGCCGGTGCCTGTGCGGGCCGCTTCGCCGGCCGGGTGGTCAGCGTCGACTGGGGTCCCTGGGGATCCGCGCGGGACTTCGTGGCACGGGCCGGCGGACCGGCCCCCGCGGTGACCGGGGGCGCGGTGGCCGGTGCGGCCGGTGTGACCGGCGGTGGGATGGTCTCCCCGGAGCTTGCCCGGGAGTACGCGCGCCGTGGCATCGGCCTGATCGATCCCGCCGACGGGGTGGYCGCCCTGCTGCGGGAGCTGGCCGCTCCGGCGGGCACGCCCGCGCAGGTCGTCTACATGTGCGCCTCGGTGGAGTCGTTCGATGCCTGAGCCCGGTGCCGGGCCGGGGGGGCGGTCGGCGTCGGGATCCCGGTCCGCGTCCGGGGGCGGCGCCCCACCCATCGCCCTGGTCGGGATGGCGGCGCTGTTCCCCGGCGCCGGCGACCTCGGCACCTTCTGGGGCAACATCGTCGGGGGTGTCGACGCGATCCGGGAGGTGTCGCCGGAGCGTTTCGACGTTGACGACTACTTCCGCCCCGACCTGTTTCGCCCCGACCTGCCCCGCGGTGACCGTCCCGGCGCCGGACCGGGCGGTGTGGGCAGACCCGGCGGTGTGGGCAGCCCCGGCGGTGCCAGCGACGCCTTCTACTGCCGGCGTGGCGGTTTCGTCGAGGAGTTCGCGTCGTTCGATCCGGCCGCGTTCGGCATCATGCCGCTGGCCGTCGACTGGGCCGAACCCGACCAGCTGCTGTCCCTGCGGCTCGCCGCCGAGGCGATCACGGACGCCGGCGGTCCCGAGCGGTTGGGGGACGCCGAGCGTGTCGGGGTGGTGCTCGGCCGCGGCGGCTACGTCGGTCCCGGGGTCGCCAAGCTCGAACAGCGGGTGCGCACCTCCCGCCAGATTGTCACGACGCTGCGCGAGATCCTGCCCGACCTGCCGGCCGAGRCCGTCGAACGGGTCCGGGAGGCGTTCGTCGCCCAGCTCGGACCGCAGCGCCCCGAGGCGTCCATCGGGCTGGTGCCGAACCTCGCCGCCTCCCGCATCGCCAACCGGCTCGACCTGCGCGGACCCGCCTACACCGTGGACGGGGCCTGCGCGTCATCGCTCATCGCCGTCGACATGGCGATGCGTGACCTCGGGTCCGGCCGGACCKACGCGATGATCGTCGGTGGCGCCCACATCGTGCACGAGGCGTCGTTCTGGAGCGTCTTCACCCTGCTGCGGGCGTTGTCCCCGAGTGAGATCATCCGTCCCTTCGACCGGCGGGCCGACGGCATTCTCATCGGCGAGGGCGTCGGCATGGTCGTCCTCAAGCGGCTTGCCGACGCCGAGCGCGACGGCGATCGGATCTACGCGGTGCTGCGGGGATCGGGCACGTCCAGTGACGGCCGGTCCGCCTCGCTGATGGCCCCGGCCGTCGAAGGCCAGACGCTCGCCGTCCGCCGGGCCTGGGCGGATGCCGGGCTCGACCCGACGGCGCCGGGTGCGATCGGCCTCGTCGAGGCGCACGGCACGGCCACCCCCACCGGCGACGCTGTGGAGCTCGCCACCCTCAGCCGGATCTTTGGCACCGCGTCGGGCGGACCGGCCGGGCCGGGTCGGGCGGACATCGGGATCGGTTCCGTCAAGTCCATGATCGGTCACGCGATGCCGGCCGCGGGCGCGGCCGCTCTGATCAAGACCGCGCTGGCGCTGCACCACCGGGTCCTGCCGCCCACGCTKCACTGCGACGAGCCGCATCCGGCGTTCGTGGGCAGCCGGTTCGCGCCGGTGCGCGCCGTCGTCGAGTGGGACGCCCCGGCCGGCGGCGGTCCCCGCCGAGCGGGGGTCAACGCCTTCGGGTTCGGCGGCATCAACGCCCATCTGGTGCTGGAGGAGGCGCCGGCACCCGCGGCGGTGACGGCGGCCCGTACGTTCGCCGCCCCGGCGGTGACCACGGTGGACCGGGCAGCCGACCCGGACGTCGGTCCGGACGTCGAACCGGTGCTGCTGTTCGCCGGGGCCGACGCGGCTGACCTGCTGGCCCAGCTCGACGTCCCGGACGCGGAACTGCTCGCCCGCGACGACGCCGCGACCCCGCCGACCGGTGGGCCGTGGCGGCTGGCCCTGGTCGCGCCGACCGCCCGTCGGCTGGCGCTCGCCCGCACCGTCGTCGAGCGCGGCACCCCCTGGCGGGGACGCAACGACCTGTGGTTCACCCCGGCAGGGATGTTCGCCCCCGCGCGGGCGGGTGGGGACTCCCCGGCGCAGACCGCTTTCCTGTTCTGCGGCTTGGAGGACAAGTTCACCCCGCGGATCGACGATGTCTGCGAACACTTCGGGCTGACGAAGCCGACCCTCGACGACACCGGGATGCTCGGCCGGCATGGCGTCGCGAGCGTTGAGGTCGGCCGGATCCTCGATGTGGCGCTGCGGCGGCTCGGGATCATCCCGGACCTCGTCGGCGGCCACAGCATCGGCGAGTGGAACGCGATGATCTCCTGCGGGCTGATCACCGACGAGTACACCGACGACTTCCTCGCCGGCTTCGACCCGACAGCCCTGGAGGTGCCGGGGGTCGTCTTCGGCGCGCTCGGCTGCGGCGCGCAGCGCGCGACGGAGGTCATCGCCGGGCTCGACGAGGTCGTCGTCTCCCACGACAACTGCCCGCATCAGTCGATCATCTGTGGGCGGGAGGACAGCGTGCGTACCACGCTGGACCGGCTGCGCCGCGACGGCGTGCTGGGCCAGATCCTGCCGTTCCGGTCAGGGTTCCACTCCCCGTTCCTCGAACCGTACCTGGACCCGATGCGGGCGCGGCTCGCCCGCACCACGTTCGTCGAGGCGAGCGTGCCGATCTGGTCGGCGACCACGGTGGCGCCCTACCCGAGCGACCACGACGCCATCCGCGCGCTCGCTCTTCGACACCTGGTCGAACCGGTACGCTTCCGCCAGCTCGTCGAGCGGCTGCGCGAGCGCGGGGTGYGTGCCTTCATCCAGGTCGGAGTGGGCAGCGTCGCGGGATTCGTCGACGACACCCTGCCCGGCAACGACCATCTCTCGTTGGTCACGAATACCGTGAAGCGTCCCGGGCTGGACCAGCTGCGGCGGGTCGCGGCGGCGATGTGGGCGGAAGGCGCCGCGCCCCGGATGGACCTGCTGCCCTGCCGGTCGCGACCCGCGCCGGCGGTGCCGCCGCTCCCCCGGGCGGCCAACGGACCGCACCGCGTCGGCGCCCCGGTGCGGTTGAGCCTCGGCACCCCCCTGATCCGCCTCGGCGGCGGGGCCGGCGACCTGCTCAACCCGGGCAGTGCCGATCGGACCCACCGGAACCCGCCGGCCTGGGCCGAAGGTGACGTGCCGACGCATCCGGTGATTGCCGAGCTGCGGGCCGCGCTCGCCGAGGCGGACGCGGTGATGTCCACCGTGGTCGACCGCTGGTCGCATGGGGCGACGCCGGCTCGGGTCCCCCCGCCCGGATCGGGGGGCAGGGCGATCCCGGGCGATGCGATCCCGGGCGGYGTGCGGTCGGGCGGCGTGCGCGGTGGTGCTCGGTTCCGCGCCGACGATGCTCCCCGGGGCGGTGGCACGTCCGGCGGTGCCGGCGGAAACGGCGACGCGGGTTCGACGGGCGTCCCTCCTCGCCGCGGCGCGAGCGCGGCCGACGGCGGGGCGGCCGGTCGGGGCACGGGCGCCGATCGGACGTCCGCGGTGGGCTGGGTACCCGTGCCCCGTGACAGTCCCGAACCCGGGCCGCGGATGTTCCGGCGACGGCTGTCGCTGGCGTCGATGCCGCACATCGTCGACCACTGCTTCTACCGTCAGCCGCCGGGCTGGGCGGACATATCCGATCTGTTCCCGGTCGTGCCGATGACCGAGGTCCTCGAGCTCATGATCGGCGAGGCCGCCGCGCTGCTGCCGGGCCGGGTGCCGGTCGGTGTCCGAGACGTCCGGGCGTTGCGCTGGCTCGCGATCGAGCCGGCGGTGGAGGTGTCCATTGCGCTCGCCCCCGCGGGGCCGGACGCGGTGCGGGTGACCGTGGACGGCTACGCCCGCGGCACGGTGCTGTTCGCAGCGGACCACCTGCCGCCGCCCGAGTCAACCGCGATCACCGCCGATCTGTCCGTGGGCCGGACGGGCCCGACGCTGCCCGTCGAGCGGCCCCCGCGGCATCGTGGCAGGGATCTCTACGGGGCCCGGTTCCTCTTCCACGGTCCCGGCTACCAGGGCATCCATCGGATCGAGGCGATCGCCCCGACCGGTATCCGGGGGCGTCTGCGGGTGCCGTCGGCGTCCGGCGCCCTGCTCGACAACGTGGGCCAGCTCTTCGGCTACTGGGCGATGGAGCATCTGTCCGACGACTCCCTCCTGCTCCCGCAGTCCCTGGCCGACGTGCAGTTCCACGGCCCGGCACCGGTGGAGGGCGACCTGGTGGACTGCGTCGTACGGATCCGGCAGGTGGCCGAGCGCACGGTGACCGCGGACATGGAGGTGCGGCGGGCCGACGGACGTGTCTGGGCGGTCATCACCGGGTGGACCGACCGCCGGTTCGCCAACGACGACGTGCTCTGGGCGATGGTGCGTGYGCCGGAGTTGAACACGGTGGCCCAGCCCTCCGGTGAGGGCTGGGTGGTCGCCGTGGACCGCTGGCCCGACGCGGCCTCGCGGGAACTGATCGTGCGCCACTACGCCGATGCCGCCGAGCGTGCCCGGCTCGCCGCGCTCAACCCCAGGGCGGCACGCGGCCGGCTGTTGGGACGGATCGCCGCCCAGGACGCAGTCCGGCGATGGCTGTGGGAACGGGGAGCGGGGCCCGTCTGGGGGATCGAGGTCGGGATCCGTAACGACGACGTGGGTGCCCCGGTCATCACCTCCCTGCCGGCGCGGCCGGGTGTCCCAGCGTTCGACCCCCCGGGGGTGTCGCTCGCCCACAAGCCGGAGCTCGCCGTGGCCTTGGTCGCTGCGGACGGGGAGGTTGGCATCGATCTTGAGCGGATCGTGTCCCGCGCCGCCGGGGTCGAGAAGGCGGCCCTGGCGCCCACCGAACTGCGCCTGCTCGACCGGGTCGCCGGCACCGATCCTCACCGGCGGGCCGTGTGGTTCACCCGGCTGTGGGCGGCGAAGGAGGCGGCGGCGAAGGCCGACGGAACGGGCCTCGCTGGCCGTCCACGTCGGTTCGTCGTGGACGGCCCCCATCCCTTCCCGGGGAAGGCCCATTCCCCGGGAAGGGATGGGCTCGCATCCTCCCCGGTGGGGGGCACCCCGCCCGACCTGGTCCGGGTCACCGTCTACGGGGATGGTCCCGACGGGTCGGTGCCGGAGYGGACCCGGTGGGTGGCGTTGCGTACGGTGGACGCCRCCGGCCGGATTCAGCCGGAACCGACCGRCCCGGCGCCCCGCGAGGGCGGGGTATCGCCGTCGCGGCGTCAGGACGCTGTGGGCGATGACGTCTCCACCGGAAGAGTCGATATCGCTACCGTCAGTTATGTAGTCGCCTGGACCTCCCCCGAGGTCGAGGCGCATGGTCTCCAGAGCCAGAAGGAGTGTTGATGATGTCTGCGCAGAGCACGACGAGGCAGGGTCCTCCCGGCCCGGATCCGGACGACCGCACCGACGCCGTCACGCGGGCCGAGGCCGAGGCCCGGATCCTCGGCGAGGTCACGGAGCTCCTGCGGGAGGTGATCGGGGAGGAGTACGTCGTGGACATGGAGATCACGATGRCCACCTCGTTCAATCAGGATCTCGAGCTGGAGAGCATCGAGTTCGTGGCGCTGGCCGACCGGCTGCGTGGGCGCTACGGCGAGGCGGTGGACTTCGTCGRCCTCCTTGCCGACATGGACGTCGACCAGGTGATCAACATGCGGGTCGGCGAGGTCGTCCACTTCATCGTCGACAGCCTCCCGACGCTGGCGCCGGCGGGATCGGCCTGAAGGCCCGTGGCTGAGATCATCGCGAACGGGATCCGGCTGCACGTGCAGCGACTGGCGCCCAGGGGCGGAGCGTCCACGGACTCGCCGGTCGTCGTGATGGTGCACGGCATGGTGATGGACAACATCTCCAGCTTCTACTTCACGCTGGGCAACTGCCTCGCCGATGCCGGCTGCGACGTCATCTGCTACGACCTGCGCGGCCATGGGCGCAGCGAGCGGACCCGCGGCGGCTACGAGCTGGCGGACTCGATGGCCGATCTGCTCGGGCTGCTCGACGAGCTCGGGGTGGATCGCCCGGTGCACCTGGTGGGTAACAGTTACGGCGCCACGATGGCGCTGGCTTTCGGGCTGGAGTTCACCTCCCGGGTGGCGAGCCTGACGCTGATCGAGCCGCCGTTCCTGATCGAGGGTCTTGGCGAGGAGATGGCCCGATCGCTGACCCAGATCCTCGTCGCGATGACCGACGAGGAGGTCCAGGAGTGGTTGGACAACGGCGCCGGACGCGTGGCCAGCCGCGCCACCCGGGCCGCGCAGCGGCTGCTGCAGGAGACGACGATCRCCACCGACATGCTGGCGACTCCGCCGTTCTCCACCGAGGCGCTGGCCGCGCTGAACGTCCCGGTGCTCGCGGTGTACGGGGAGAACTCCGACATCATCGGGCAGGCTGCGGGCCTGGCCGCGCTGGTGCCCGAGTGCACCCTGATCGTCCTGGAGCACCACACGCACATGGTGCTGCGGGAGGYCGCGCACTACCTGCGGGACCTGCTGCGGTGGTGGTTGTTCCGCCGCCAGACGCCGCCGCCGCCCTACGTGCGCGCGAACGGCCGGCGCTTCGCCACCCCGGACTGGGTGACGCAGCGGGTGCCGCCGCCCGATCTCAACGCCGAGCGCCGGCCGGCCCCGATYTCGGCCGACGCGGCAGTTGCGGCCGGCGAGGGGCGTGAGGGGCGAGGGGCGTGAGAAGAGTCTGATGAGCCGCGTGCTGTTCGTGGTGCCGCCCCTGACCGGGCATGTCAACCCGGCGGTCGGGGTCGCCGCCGAGCTGGCCGCCCGTGGTCACGAGGTGGCGCTCGCCGGGTACGCGGGCGTCATCGGATCGTTGATCCCGCCGGAGCTGGCCCTGCTGGCGTTACCCGAGGCGGGCCTGGGCGAGAAGTGGTCCCGGATCCAGGACGCGTCTCGGGCGCTGCGGGGGCCGGCGTCGCTGAAGTTCCTGTGGGAGGACTTCCTGCTCCCGCTCGGCTCGATGATGGCCCCGGCGATCGACAGGATCATCGACGACTTCCAGCCCGACCTGCTCGTCATCGACCAGCAGGCGGTGGGCGCCGCGCTCGTCGCCCGTCGCCGGGGCCTGCGCTGGGCGACCCTCGCGGCGACCTCCGCCGAGTTCGACAATCCTTACGGGGTGCTCGCGGGCCTGGGGCAGTGGGTCGTCGACCGCCTGCGGGAGTTCCAGACCGGGCACGGAGTGCCGCCCGACGAGGCTGCCATCGGGGACCTGCGCTTCTCCGAGGCGTTGACCCTCGTCTTCTCCGTCCGGGAAATGCTGCACAATCCCGGGATCCCGGACTACGCGGTCTTCGTCGGCAGCGCGGTCGGGAAACGGGCCGGGGCGGGCGAGTTCCCCTGGGACTGGCTCGACCCGGCCCGCCGGGCGGTGCTCGTCTCCCTCGGCACGGTGACCCGGGAGGCCGGCGGTCGGTTTCTGCGGGCGGCGGCCGAGGGGCTGCTCGGCCTRCCCGAGCGGGTACAGGCGATCGTCGTCGCCACACCCGGGCTCGTTGACGACCTCGCCGCCGCGGCGCCCGACGATCTGCTGGTCGCGCCGTTCGTGCCGCAGGTCGCGTTACTTCCGCGGTTGTCGGCGGTGGTGTGCCACGCCGGCAACAACACCGTCTGTGAGTCGCTGTCACACGGGGTTCCGCTGGTGGTCGCCCCGGTTCGCGACGATCAGCCGATCATCGGCGAGCAGGTCGTCCGTAACGGGGCCGGGGTGCGCGTCAAGTTCGGTCGGGCCGGACCCACCGCCGTGYGTTCCGCGGTGACGGCCGTGCTGGACGATCCGTCGTACCGGGCCGCCGCCGCCCGGATGCGGGCCGCCTTCGCCGCGGCCGGCGGGGTGGCCGCCGCCGCCGATCACCTTGAGAAGCTGGCGGTCTGATGCTCGGTCTGGCGGTCCGGTGATCGGTCTCGTGGTCTGATGCTCGAACGGTTCTGACGTCGTGCTGACATGGTTGCCGATCCTGGTGTGTGCCGGTCTGGCGATCAACGGTGTGCGGCTGCGCGGTCGGCTGCGTCGTCTCGACACCCTGCCGGCCTCCGGTCGCCCGGTGGACCCCGCGCATGAGTTCCTCGTCGCGACCGGGGTCCGCCTCTCCGACAGCGGCCGACGGGCGGCCAGTTACCACGCCAGCCGGGACCGGCTCGACGTGCTCGACCTCGTCCCGGCGGACCTGACGGCCGAACGGGCGCTCGACCTCGCCCGGATGGTCGACACCCGCACCTACCGGGCCGACCGCTGCGTGCCCGGCCGCGGCGCCTTCCAGGCGCTGCTGGTCCACTCCGAGATTCTCCAGCGGGCTGGGATCACCCGCCGGGACGGTTTCGACCCGGTGGAGCTCGTCGACATCACCGAGCGGCTGAAGACCTTCGCCTCCGGCTCGACGGATCTGGCGGTGCTGCCGGGGCTGCGTGCCGCCCGGGACGACGCGGCGATGCGTGTCCGCGTCCAGCAGCGGGCCTACCGGTTCACCCGGCAGAACCAGCTCTTCCCGTTCGTACCCCAGATCGCCACCGCGATCGGCTTCCATGTGAACCAGCCGTTCSGCCTCGCGGCCATGGCGCTGTTCTGGTTCCAGCCGTTCTTCGTCTGCGCCGGCCGGGTGCCGCTGTCCCCGCGCGATCTCATTCGTTCTCCCATCGTGCGCATCCTCGGYGGGGTGCTGTTCGTGGTCGACTCCGTGCGGGCCGGCCGGGCGCAGGCCGTGAAGGCGGCTGAGGCGAAGGCCGCCGGGCTTCCTCCGGACCCGGTCAAGCATGCGGCCAGGCAGGAGACCGCCGCCAGCCGCGCCTCCTACTCCCAGGACGTCCAGGCCGGCCTCGACCGGTTCCTGCGCCACGACCGGGCCGACTGCCCCTGGTGCGGATCGGTCGAGCTCGCCACCCGGGTGGAGTCGCCGGACCTGCTCCTGCGCAAGCCCGGTTCCTTCCGGCTGGACGGCTGCGAGCGCTGCGGGCATGTCTTCCTCAACCCGTCGTTGAGCCCGGCCGGGCGTGAGTTCTACGACCGGGACCGCTACGACGGCCTGCGCACCGATGTCGCCGAGCAGGTCCTGGCCGCGATCGCCCGCGAGCGGCGCGAGCAGGCTGCCGCCGTCCGACCGTTCGTGGTGCCACGGACCTGGCTGGACGTGGGGGCCCGGTACGGTCACTTCGCCAACGCGGCCCGAGAGGTGTGGCCGAGGACGGTGTTTGACGGGCTCGACACCTTTCCCGGCCTGGCCAAGGGCCTGGCGCGCGGCTGGATCGACCACGCCCACTACGGCCGTTTCTCCGACGTCGTCGACAGCCTCGCCGGCCGGTACGACGTCATCAGCATGTTCGACTACCTGGAACGCCGCGACGACCCGTCGGCGGAGCTCGACGCCGTCGCGAAGGCGTTGCCGCCTGGCGGGCACGTCGTCTGCGAGCTGGCCAACGCCGACTGCCGGCAGGCCCGCTGGCTCGGCCGGTTCTGGCCCGGCTGGGCGGTCCCCGAGCGCGCCCACTTCATCCCCGCGGAGAACCTGATCGCCGCGCTGGAGGACCGGGGGCTGCGGCCGGTCGCGGTGCGCTTCGCCGCGGCGCGCCGTCCCGGTGGGCTGACCGGCGCCCTGCTGCTCGCCGTGGCCATGATCGCGCCACGCCCCATGCCGTGGCTGCCCCAGCAGGCCGGCCCGGTCGGCGCGGCCGGCCGCGTCCTGGTGATGCTTGTGGCCAGCCCCCTACTGGGACTGGCCCGCCTCCTCGACCGCCTTGCCGGCCGGTACGCGCACGACGCCCGGTACGCCGGCACCTACCTGATGATCGCC
Organism: Frankia sp. CgMI4; assembly: GCF_001756285.1. Lineage (NCBI taxonomy): Bacteria > Bacillati > Actinomycetota > Actinomycetes > Frankiales > Frankiaceae > Frankia > Frankia sp. CgMI4. The sequence goes on along the minus strand of NZ_MAQZ01000066.1, from coordinate 41,021 downwards.
CGCAAGGAGCTCTGACCTCGGCGGACCGGTTGACCGGAATGTGCGGCGCGGCACAGGGATACGGGACGCGACGAACGAATGTCCCGCGGAGCTCAGGAGGCCAGCGCCCGCGGAGCGCGCGGCACCGACGCCGACCAGYCGCGGTCACGCAGCGCCCCGCCTACGAGGGAAGCCACCTCGGCCGGGGCGTCCCGCGCCAGGCGTGCCGGCAGACGGATGAGGAGCTGGCCGGTCGGCTCGGCGACGACCGTCGGCCCAGGGACCGTCGCCTGGATCTCCACCCGCACGCGCCACGGCTCGTACCAGACGTCGAGGCGCGCCATCGGCTCGTCCGCGGGCCCGTTGACACTCGGGGTCCCTACCGGCAACCCCCACTGGGCCTCGATGCGACGGTACATGATCTCGGTGAGGCGCGGCGCGTCCCGGCCCAGGTCGTCCAACGTCTCGGTGATCAGCGTCCGGCGGCTGATCGGACCACGCCGGGCCAGCGCGATCCGCAGGCTCGCGACGGTGACGAAACGTTGACGGACAGCGTCAACGAGCAGGCCCTGCGCGTCCGCGCGGGTAGCCGCCCACTCGGCCATGTCGATGACGGACCGGGCGGGGGCCGTCCGCCGGGGCAGGCGGAGGGGATCGATCTCGGTGATGTCGAGCCGAGCGCTGTGCCGCAGAAGCACGCCCGGTGGCGCGGCGATCCGGCGTTCGGTGGGCAGGAGAACCGTCACCGGGCCGGTGCCGTAGCCGTCCAGACCCGCGAGCCCCGCCGCGCAGGCGCCCGCGAGCACCGCGTCCGGGCCGACGGCCTGCAGGGCCCCCCACAGCTCCTGCATCCTCGTCACGGGTGTGGCGGTTGTGATCAGCACGCCGCGGAAGGGTTGCTGCCAGCGACCGTCGTTCAACCGTCGGCGGATCTCGTCGCGGGTGATGCCGGCGTTGATCGCATCGCGTATCGTGATCACGCCGGCCTGCATGGTGGCGATCTCCTGCCAGGAGAGTCGGCCAGGGTTATGGGCCATGAGAAGACGATGACGGTTGTCTGTCTGTTGGGCCAGAACCTTTTTCGGGCTGTGGATAACTTTCGGCTGTCTCCTTCCTGACGGCCGCGTTCCGGACCGGGTCAGCCATGCCCCGGGTGGTGGTCCCCGACGCCGGGAACCCATCCCCGCGCCCCCGGGTGAGTGCTCTGGCCGCCGGGACCGCCGGGACTGCCGGGGCCGCTGGGACGCGCCTTGGGCGGGACGAGCCGGTAGACCTCCTCGTCGGCCGGCGGTTGCTGGCCGATGCCCGGAAACCCGACGGGCGGGGCAGGCTCGATCCGACGCTGTTCCTCCGCGCCGGTCCGCGCAGGGCCGGCCTGGTCCGTACCGGCCTGGATCACCTCGGCTCCGGCGGTTCCGACGTGGTGACCCGCCAGGGGCGTGGCGGCCGCGTCAGGTACGGACCAGCGGTCGGCCGCGGAGACCCCAGGCAGCAGGACGGTGCCCGGATTGCAGTCCCCCGGCACCACCCGTCCCGCCCCATCGACCGGGTTGACCAGCAGGAACGCGGTCGCCGGCAGGGTCTGGACGGTGGTCGGCTCCACGGTGAACTCGTATACCCGCTGGGAGGTCGTGCCGTCGGTTGTCGAGTCGCTCACCGACGAGTTTGTCGTGCGCTGCCAGGTCTGCGATCGCGACGCCGTCACCGRCTCCTGCCATCCGGCGTTCTTCGACGTGTTCTGCAACCAGGGCAGCAGCCGGGTGCCGTCGTAGGTCCGGCCGGTTCCGCCGCTGGTGCCGGTCGTCTCCGAGGTGCCGTCCTGGTAACCGACGCTGTCGCTGTCGCCGGCCGTGAAACTGCGCCCCACCTGGGCCGTCACCTGAGACATGACGAAGCGGTAACCACGCCCGATGAATTCCGCCGCGGTCGCGGCGTCCTTACCGTTCCCCAATCGCATGATGATCGTCGAGCCTCCCTGGCTGCCCAGCACCCGTTCGGCGTCGTCGGCGAGCCGTTCGAAGAGCAGCACGAGCCGCACCCCGGCGAGCTCGGCGTGGCGGGTCAGCCCGGTCAGGACCGCTCGGCCGAGATGGTCCGCCCCGGCGACGACCAGCATGTCCCGGCCGGTCGGCCCGCCCCGCTGGCGGCAACGGAGCTGGTGGAGCACGGTCTGGACGAGGAGCCGGTCCGTGAGTTCCTTGCGGTGGGCGGACGAGTCCCGGCTCGACGTGGCGAGAACCCGCAGCCCGGGTACCGGCCACCAGGCCGTCAGTGGACGGGGCGCGCTGTCGACCCTGGCCGTCGGCATCCTGGCCGTCGGCATCCTGGCCGTCGACATATCGGCGGCGGCCGCCAACATATGGGCCTCGACCGTCGCGGCCGGTGCCGTCGCGGCCGGTGCCGTCGCGGCCGTGGCTGGTGGTGGCGGGCTGAGCGCCTCCAGCGAGGAACGCAGGTAGCGCAGCTCGTCGGCGATCCGGTCACCGCGGCCGAACGCGTCCATGTGCGCGGTGAGCTCCCCGGCCTCGGCCGTCGACAGCGACGTGGCCGCGCTGCCGTCGTCGAGACCTTCGAGGACGCGCAGGCCCTCGGCGAGACGGCGAATGCTGAGCCGTTCGTACAGAACGACGGCGACGGTGGTGACCAGGTCCGCGTGCAGGGCGCGTCGGTGCGGATCATCGCCGCTCTCCTGGGACATGCCGAACGCGTCGGCGACGAGCTCGCCGGCCTCCCGCGGCCCGAGGCCGTCGAGGAGCGCCACCTCGTCGAGCTGGCGGGGCAGGTCCCAGGACTCCACCGGCCAGCGCGCCTGGCCGGCGAGGCGTGCCAACCCCCCGCCCACCGCCCGCTCGCTGAGATCGACGAGCAGGATGCCGGTGCCGCCGGTGAGCACCGAGCAGCCCGCGGTGGCCAGCAGGCTCGCCCATCCGTCGCCGGTTCCGCCGAACACGTCGATCCTGGGGGTCGCCGCGGGGGCCGAGACGGGATAGAAGACGGCGGTGGCCTCTCGGCGTCGCAGCTCGGCCCGGTCGTGCGCGTCGACCTCGGTCTGCCAGGACGTCAACGCCTGCAGGTGGCGGGTGTATCCGTCGGCCCGGGCCGACGCGGCCCGGGATCGTGTCCGGCCCAGCCGGTAGTGCAGGATCAGCGGAGGCAGGCACGCGACCACGGCGAGCGCGAGTCCCGCCGGGACGAAGAAGAACCCCCCCTCGCCCGCGAGCAGCATGCCGAACACCACGAAGGCCATCGGCAGGACGAGCCTGGTCAGCAGGGCGCGGACGGCATGGTTTCGCCGGGCCGTGAGCGCGGTCAGATCGGGCGATTCGGGCTCCTGCCAGACCGGTTGACGGTCGGCGAGCGGGCTCGGGGCCGATGGACCGGTGTCGACGAACTCCCAGCCCCAACGCTCCCGTGGAACGAAGAGCCCCTGGATCAGCCGGGCCTCAGTCGTGGTTAGCGTGCCCACCCCCATCGCCGACCCTCCGCCGTCCCACTCGCCTGCTCCCGCGTCGCAGCCCACCGTGCCGCAGCCCCGACGGCCGCAGCCCACCGTGCCGCAGCGACTCCCCGTTCCCGATCATCGTGCACCTGGAAACGATCTCGGCACGCCCGGTGTCAGTACTGGGGCGTTACGTGGCCATTRTGGCGCGTGGTGTCCACTCTGTCGCGTTCCGCCGTGCATGTCGGCCCCGCCGTAACGTCCCGACGGTCGACGGGCCCGGGCGCTCAGTCCCGCGCTGTCCCGAACGCGGATGCTGTCCCGAACACGGATGCTGTCCCGAACGCGGATGCTGTCCCGAACGCGGATGCTGTCCCGATGGACGGGCCGAGGGCGGTGGCCGCCGCGGTGGACTCCGGTGGGGCGCTCCCCGGTCCGCTCGGCGCGGGGCCGACGAGGTCGGAGATCTGGGTGGCCAGCTCGGCCAGTCCCTTGCCGGTGCATGCCTGGTGGAGCGCGTCCGACAGCGAGGTGGCATCCGCCGCGCCGGTGAGTTCCCGGACCGCCACGGTGAGGCCGCTGACCGCCGGATCACCGATGTTGACCTTCTCCCGGCCCGGAGCGTAGAAGGCACCGTTCTTCAGCCGGGTGAGCTGTTCGCCCACGGTCTCGCCCGGCAGGGTCAGGCCGCGCTCGCGCCAGGCCGCGGTGAGCGGATGCGGGCCCGCGCCGGCCCCCCGCCGGCGCACTGCGTCAACCAGCGCCTGCCGGACGTCCTGCCAGCGGTACATGCCCGCGGTCAGGTGCCGGGAGTCGACGGTGTTCGCCGTGTTCGCCGTGTCCGCCGTGTCTGCCGCGTCCGCCGCCTCTGCCGCGTCCGCCGGGGACGGCGGCAGGCCGAGGAGCCGGCGCAGCGTCGCGAGCAGGGCGGCGGTGAAGTCGTCCGGGTCGACGAAGGGGCGCAGCGCGGCGGCGCGGGCGTCCGTCGCCCGGTCGGCGGCATGGGCGAGCGCGCAGTCGAGGATGCGACCCGGCAACGCGGCGAGGGTGGTCCGCAGGGGTTCCGCCGGAGCGAACGGCGCGATCCCGAGCAGATGGGTGAAGCCCATGACCTGGTGCGCGGCCACCGCCTCGACCCACACCACCAGCAGGGGATCGCGGGCCGCGAGGGCGGACGTCTCCGTCTCCTCCAGGGTGCAGGCGGGGCCGGCGACGCAGGCCGCGCCGCAGCCGAGGCTGCGCCGTCCGGCCAGGGGCACCCGGTCGTAGCGCGCGTAGCGCGCGCTCTCCCGGTCGTCTCCGGCGACCATCCGGGCCAGCACGGGACGGTCCATGCCGTCCGCGCTTACCGCCGCCACCCCCGCCGGCAGCGCGACGACCAGTTCGGACTGATCGTCGCGCAGGTTCATTGTCGCGCCGACGGCTTCTCGGTCGTCGGCGGCCGGGAGCCGGTGCATCACCTTCAGTGCGGTGTTCTTGATAACGTCGGGAAGGATCTTCGCTGGGATCTGCTCCACGACAACGAGCCCCTCGCCGTAGGCGCGGATCTCCGCGAGCAGTGAGGCGAACAGGTCGACGGAGGCCGCGGCCGGGCCGTCGGTGACGTTCTTGAGCAGCCGGTGGGCCTCCTCCAGGACCAGGACGTGGCGCAGTCCGCCCGCGCCCGCGGTGGCGTACCGGACCCGCAGATGCTCCACGACGCGGATCAGGACGGCGCCGAGCAGGAACGCCTTGTCCTGGTCGCTGGTGATGTCCTCCAGCTCGAAGACGACGTTGCGCGCCAGCAGGGCGCCGATATMGATCGGATGCCCGCCCTCGAAGAACCGACCGGGAGAACCCTCTCGCAGGCTACCGATGCGCACGTCGACAAAGCCCCGGACGTCCGCCGTGACCTCCACGCCGTAGCCGATGTTCTCGACCACCCTCGTCGCGGTGCGCTGCAGGTCCCCGAGGGTCGGATATCGCCTGCGCACGTCGACCTTCGGGTCCTCCTCCGGCCCGGTCACCCGGAATCTGGGCCGGTGCGCGGGCTCCGGCCGGTCCAGCACCAGGTTCCATCCCAGGTCCTGGTAACAGACCGTCAGCGCGCGGGCGAGCACCTGGGGGAACGGCTCGTGYGCCTCGAACGCCGCCAGGAACAAGGCCCGGACGAGATCGATGTGGCTCTGCAAGGGAAAGCCGGGCTCGGGTTCCAGYGGGTTCAGTGACGCCGGTGGAGCGTCGAGCCGGCCCGGCCTGATGACGAGCACCTCGGCGAGGCCGGCGAGCCGCCCGGCCATCCGGGCGTACTCGGCCTTGGCCGGCTCCAGGACCAGCCACGGAACGGGCGCCGGAGCACGGGTCAACGACTCCAGCAGCGACCGCACGGTCTGTGACTTCCCGGATCCGGTGGCGCCGCAGACGAAGGCGTGCCGGTTGAGCGTCGCGAGGGAAACCGAGAACGCGCCGGCCGGCATCCAGCCGGCGTCGAGCACGTCGCCGAGCCGAACGGCGCCGGGCGTTCCCCGGGGGTCCGCGGGACCGGACCGGTTCGGACCCTCGGGCGTCACGTCGAAGGCGTGCGGTGTGATCAGGGTGATGCCCGGCAGCTCACGGCCGGGCGGCCGGGCCAGCGCCGCCAGCAGCTCCGCGCTCGCCCGCGGCGAGGACCGCGGTGAGCCGGCCAGCCCGCCGGCTCCGGCTCCGACCCCGGCTCCGACCCCGCCGAGGGCCCCCGCGAACGAGGTGACCGGGCCGGTCGGACGCAACGTGTAGGGCAGCCGGTCGAGATCGCTGGAGCTGCACAGCAGGGCGGCCAGCGAGACCGCGCCGGCCGGGGTCACCCCACCGACCAGGATCTCCACGTCCCACATGCCGCTCGACGCGCCCCGGCCCAGTTCCCGGTAGCGGGCCTCCGCGCGCTCCAAGTCGAGCCGGGCGCCCTGGTCGTTCTCCCGCCGGCGCAGCACGGGGATCGATCGCGCGAGGTCCGCCCGTTCCTCGGCGAGATGCTCGGGGGGCACCGGCCACGCGAGCACAAGCCAGGCGAACGGGCCGACGAGATGCGCGGCGTAGTCGTCGAACGATCCGCGGCGGGTGTCTGGCTGCCGGGCGTCGGTGCCGGGATCGGYGGCCCACAGGGCATCCGGGAGGCCTTCGCACCGCAGCCAGTAGGGGAAGCCGGCGAGCTGGGCGGGTACGGCGTCCGGTGGCAGCGCCACCGCTGTCGATCCCGGGGGGTACAGCAGCGGAACCGCGGTTGCGGCTGGTGTCGACGTGGCTGTTGCGAGCGACGTGGCCGCCGCGGTCGGGTCTGTCGCGGTCGGGTCCGCTGGGAAGAAGGGCCGGCCGCCGGCGAGGAACCGGATGTGCGCCTCACCCGGGCCCCGTAGCCAGGCGACGGCGATTCCCGGCCGGGCTGCTCCCGGCACCGGGTACGGGCCGCCGCGAGTGGACGCACCGGAGGCGGTGGGTTCGTGGCCGGGCCCGAGCGAGGTCAACTGCGCGTGCGCGCCGACGAGGGCGGCGAAGAGCGCGGCCGGTACGGGATCGGGCCGGTCGGGTGTGTCGGGTCGCCGAGGGGCGGTGAGGATGCGGTGGAACCGGAAACCGGCGAGCACGATCGGAGGGGCCTATTCGTGCCGGCCGCGCTGGGAACGGCTGCCGGCCGCCCGTACCACCATGCGGGCTCCTCGTGGTCTTCGTCTCGTCTCTCCGTGAACATACTTCTGATCATCGGTGCCGATGTGGCAATCTATCACCCTCCGCCGGGCATTGGATCCGGATCGTGTCCATCGTTGCTCGAAGTATCCGAATTCCGAGATCGGGGAGGAGTGAAGGTCGAACATGGAGGCATGGACGGCTGTCTTCGATCGTCACRGTCCCGGGCGCATGGACTCCCGTCGCCGTGATCGCGGTCTGCGGGTGTCGTGGGCCGACGCACCGGCGGCTGCCGCGGGATACCTCCCCAGGTCGGGGTACCTCGCCGGGCTGGGCGACCTCRCCAGGCCGGCGTGAATGATACGTATTGTCATCGCCGGTGCATCATGGCCGCAGCCGGATGGCACGGGCGTGGCGGCCGTCGGGGGCGGCAAGGGTCACGGGGGTGGCAAGGGTCACGGGGGTGGCAAGGGTCACGGGGGTGGCAAGGGTCAACAGCGCGTCGCAGCCTCGCCCGTGGCGTCGTCCCGGAAGTCGGAGGCATGGCCGATCATCGCAGGAATCGCCGCCGGACCGAGACGCGTACGAGCCCCCCGCGGGGTCGCTCGGTCGCGGTCGGTGCCGCCGCGGTGGGTGTGACGTTGGTCGTGGGGGCGGCCAGCGCACTTCATCTCAGCAGTCCCGCTTCGGACCCGGACTCCTCGCATGACCTGTCGGTGTCCGTACCGTCCGGGCCGAGAGGCGCAGCCCGGCTCGGACGCACATCCGGGCTCGGTCCCACCTCCGAAGCACGCCCGTCGGGCGTGGGTGGGCCGGTGAGGACGAGCCGGGTGGCCGGTACCGGCGCGGACGGCAGGGCGGGGCCCGCCTCCGACCTCACCGCGATCCCCGGGGTCGGACCGGTGATGATGACGAAGATTCCGCAGGCCGCCCGGCAGGTGATCGTGGTGAGCGGCATCGACCGGAATGCGAACACCAACAACGTGACGCTGTGGGAACGGGCCGATCCCGGCTCCGCCTGGAAGACCTACGGCGCCCCGCTGATCGGCCGCAACGGCGCCGATGGCTGGACGTACGACCATCGGGAGGGYGATCTGCGCAGCCCGATCGGCGTGTTCAGTCTCACCGCCGCCGGTGGCAAGCTCGCGGATCCGGGCACCGGTCTGCCCTACGAGTATCGCCCGTCGTTCTACCGGGCGACGGGTCCGCGGGGCGAGCCGATGCCCGATGCGTTCAACTATGTGGTCGCCATCGACTACAACCGACTGCCCGGGTATCCGCCGTCGGACCCGACCCGTCCGCTGGGCCCGCAGATCGGCGGGGACATCTGGCTGCATGTCGACCACAGATCGCCGACGCGGGGCTGCATCGCGGTGGAACAGGACGCCCTCGTGGCCATTCTCCGTTGGCTGACCCCGATGGCCCATCCCATGATCGTTATGGGAGACGTGGCGGATCTCGGCGCCGACAACGTGCGCCCCTGAGCCCCTTTCCTTGCCTATCCAGAGAGATAAATCGAGCACAAAAGCCTCTGGATAGGCAAGGAAGCCGACGAGGCTCAGCCGGCCGGCTTCTCCGCGTGCCCACCGAACTGCTTGCGCATCGCCGACAACAGCTTGTCGGCGAACAGGCCCTCCCCGCGCGAACTGAACCGCTCGTAGAGGGACGCCGTCAGCACATGGGCGGGAACGCCCTCCTCCACGGCGGCCAGTACCGTCCAACGTCCTTCCCCGGAGTCGGACACCCGGCCGCTGAACTCGGTGAGTCCGGGATCCTCCTGCAGCGCGGCGGCGGTGAGGTCGAGCAGCCAGGRACTGACCACGCTGCCCCGCCGCCACACCTCGGCGATCGCGGTGGTGTCGAGGTCGTACTGGTAGTACTCCGGGTTGCCCAGCGGGGCGGTCTCGGCGTTGTGCTCGGCGGACGTCGTGCCGATGTTCGCCTTGTCGAGCACCGCGAACCCCTCGGCGAAGGCGGCCATCATGCCGTACTCGATGCCGTTGTGCACCATCTTGACGAAGTGACCGGCGCCGTTCGGGCCGCAGTACAGGTATCCCTTCTCGGCCTGGGTGATCTCGCCGGTCCGGCCCGGGGTCCGCGGGATGGTGCCGACGCCGGGTGCGATCGTCTCGAACAGCGGCTCCAGGCGGGCCACGACCCCCGGTTCGCCGCCGATCATCAGACAGAAGCCGCGTTCCAGCCCGAACACGCCCCCGGAGGTGCCGACGTCGACGTAGTGGATGCCCCGCTCGACGAGCGACGCGGCACGCAGGATGTCATCCCGGTAGTAGGAGTTGCCGCCGTCGATGATCACGTCGTCCGGCGCGAAGTGCTCGGCCAGGGCCGAGACGGTCTCACCGGTCAGCCCGGCGGGCACCATGATCCAGGCAGCCCGGGGTGGACGCAGGGCCGCKGCGAACTCGGCGAGGCTCCGTGTCTCCGTGGCGCCCTCCGCAGCCAGGGCCTTAACGGCCTCGGGGTTGACGTCGTAGACCACGCATTCGTGACCACCGCGGATCAGCCGGCGCACCAGGTTGGCACCCATCCGGCCGAGTCCGATCATCCCGAGCTGCATCTTCATCTCTCCGCTGGTTCGTCTCGATGGCCCGCTCCGGCGTGTCGCCGGGACGGGCCCGGCCTGGCGCTCCTGACGCCATTCTCCGTGCTGCATCCGTGCTTCCCCGTCCGTGGTGCACGTGCTTCTCGTCTCCGAGTCGGCGCCCGCGCCGGACCGGACCGGCCACGGACCGTCCGGACCGGGACCCCGAAAGTTCCCGATGATCTTCAGTTGGCGTGGATCGAGCGGCAGATTGTGACGAGCAGCGACGGAGGGCTTGTGAGCGAGCCGGGTAGGGCAGGGGAGGCGGCCATGGATGCCGACGTGGACGTGATCGTGCTCGGCGCCGGGCCCGCGGGCGAGAACGTCGCCGGCCGCTGTGCCGACGCTGGTCTGTCCGTCATCGTCGTCGAACGCGAGCTCGTCGGCGGGGAGTGCAGCTACTGGGGCTGTATCCCGAGCAAAACCCTCCTGCGGCCGGGGGAGGTGCTGGCGGCGGCCCGCCGCGTTCCCGGCGCGGCGTCGGCGGTCACCGGACCCGTCGACGCCGCCGCGGCGTTCGCCCGGCGAGACTGGATGGTGGGCGACTACTCCGATTCCTCCCAGGTGCCCTGGCTGGTCGACAAGGGCGTCGAGTTGGTGCGCGGGACCGGGCGCCTGGCGGGGCCCGCCGGCCGGGTCGCGGTGACGCTGCTGGACGGCACCCGCCGGGTGCTGACCGCGTCCCGAGCCGTGGTCGTGGCCACCGGGACGCGGGCCACTGTTCCACCGATCCCCGGCCTCGCCGACGCCGAACCGTGGGACAACCGGACCGCGACCGGCGCCTGGAAGGTCCCGCACCGCCTCGTGGTGCTCGGCGGCGGCGCCGTGGGGGTGGAACTGGCCCAGGCCTTCCGCCGGCTCGGTAGCGCGGAGGTGACCTTGATCGAGGGGTCACCCCGGCTGCTCGTCCGGGAGGAGGAGTTCGTCGGCGAGCAGTTGCGGGCCGCCTTCGAGGCGGCCGGCATCACGGTGCGGCTCGGAAGCCGGGCGGTCGAGGTCCGCCGGGCCCGGACGGGACCGGATGGCCCGGCCGGGCCGGTGACCGTCACGGTGGAGCCGGTGGATCCGGCGGATCCGGCGGATCCGGGTGAGCCGGTTGAGCGGCGGCCGCGCCGCGATGCCGTGGTCGCCGACGAGATCCTGGTCGCCGTCGGGCGCACCCCGGCGACCGGCGACCTGGGCCTGGAGACCGTGGGCCTGCAACCCGGGCGGTTCATCGAGGTCGACGACCGGCTCCGCGCGGTCGGCGTGGCGGGGGACTGGCTCTACGCGGTCGGCGACGTCTGCGGCCGCGCGCTGCTCACCCACATGGGCAAGTACCAGGCCCGGCTGGCGGCCGACGTCATCACCGGCCGCCGGGACCTCGCCGGCGCTCCCGTGCGCGACCTGGCCGACCCGGCGGCCGTCCCGCGGGTGACCTTCACCGATCCGCAGGTCAGCGCGGTCGGACTGACCGAGCGGGCCGCGCGGGAGGCCGGGATCGCCGTGCGGGCCGTGAGCGTGCCGACCGGATCGGTGGCCGGCGCGTCGGTGCGGGGGGAGGAGATCACGGGCACGTCGAAGATTGTCGTGGACGAGGCCCGCCGGGTGCTCGTGGGAGCGACCTTCACCGGTCCGGACACCCAGGAGATGGTGCACGCGGCCACGATCGCGATCGTCGGAGAGGTGCCGTTGGAGCGGCTGTGGCACGCGGTCCCGTCGTTCCCGACAGTCAGCGAGGTCTGGCTGCGACTGTTGGAGGTATACGGATGACGTCGTTCCGTGGACGTCGTTGCGCGGACCGCGGCACCGAACCGCCTGGGCGGGGCCGCGGATCGGGTTGGCCGAGCCTTCAGGACGGTCCGCCGGTCRCCGCCGGGGCGCGGTGGTCCGTCCGGCCCAGCCGGCGCACGTCGGGCGCGCCGAGCCGGGCCGCGTCGGCGGTCGCGTCGTCGGCTTGCCGCTGCGAGGCCCGTTCGGCCTCCACCCGGGCGAGGTAGTGCGCGACCTCGCGGGCGCGGGTCACCTGGTCCCAGCCGAGCACGGGGGCGATGAGATCGGCCACGTGCTCGGCGGCCTCCACCCCCCGGTCGATGGTCTCGATCGAGACGCGGGTCCGCCGGGTGAGCACGTCCTCCAGGTGCAGCGCCCCCTCGTGGGAGGCCGCGTACACCGCCTCCGCGGCCAGGTAGGTCGATGCCCCGCGCAGCGGCTGGGCGAGATCCGGTCGCGTCTCGATGAGGTCCAGAAGCTCCTCGGTGAGGGTGCCGTAGCGGTGCAGGAGGTGCTCGATCCAGCCGACGTGCAGCCCCGCGCGGCGGGCGAGGGTCTCCCGGGCGTTCCACAGCGCGGGGAACCCGTCCGCGCCGAGCAGCGGGATCTTCTCGGTGCACGACGGCGGCACCGCCCGGTTCATGCCGTGCACGGCCGCGTCGACGGCGTCGGCGGCCATCACCCGGTAGGTCGTGTACTTCCCGCCGGCGACCATCGTCAGCCCGGAGACGGGGCTGACCACGGCATGCTCGCGGGACAGCCGCGAGGTGTCCTCGGACTCCCCGGCGAGCAGCGGGCGCAGCCCGGCGTACACCCCGGTGATGTCCGCCGCCGTGAGCGGCGTGCGCAGCACCCGGTTGACCGTGTCGAGCAGGTAGTCGATGTCGGCGCTGCTGGCCGCCGGATGGGCGAGGTCGAGGCTCCAGTCGGTGYCGGTGGTGCCGATGATCCAGTGGCTGCCCCACGGGATGACGAACAGCACGCTCTTCTCGGTGCGCAGGATCAGGCCGGTGACGCCATGGATGCGGTCGCGGGGCACGACGATGTGCACTCCCTTGGAGGCTCGGACCGACAGCTGGCCACGCCCGCCTACCATCGCCTGGATCTCGTCGGTCCACACCCCGGCGGCGTTGATCGTCTGGCGGGCCCGCAGCTCGATCTCGGCGCCCGACTCGAGGTCACGCACCCGCACGCCGGCGACCCGGTCGCCCTCCCGCAGGAAGCCGGTGACCCGCGCGCTGGTCGCGATGAGCGCCCCGTAGCGAGCAGCGGTCCGCGCGACGAACACGGTGTGYCGCGCGTCGTCGACCTGGCCGTCCCAGTACTGGATCGCGCCGACGAGGGCGTCCGGGCGCAGCGACGGGAACTCCCGCAGCGCCGCCTTGCGGGTCAGGTGCCGGTGATGGGGCATGGTGGCGTCGCCGCCCGGCCCGACGCGGGCCAKCCCCTGCCCGAGGGTGTCGTAGAGCAGCACACCACTGCCGATGTAGGCACGTTCCCAACCGTGGCGGGTCAACGGCAGCAGGAACGGGATGGCCCGGACCAGATGGGGCGCGAGCGTGTCCAGCATGAGGGACCGCTCCCGCAGCGCCTCCCGGACCAGCGGGGCGTTGAGCTGCTCGAGATACCGCAGCCCGCCGTGGATGAGCTTGCTCGACCGGCTGGACGTGCCGGCGGCGAGGTCGCGCGCCTCGACCAGGGCGACGGACAGGCCCCGGGTCACCGCGTCCAGCGCCACCCCCGTACCGGTGACCCCGCCGCCGATCACGGCCACATCCACCGGATCCGCTCCCATCCGGCGCAGTGCCTCGGCGCGGCCRACCTGGTCGAGTCGGGCGGTCGGGGTTCCGTGTCTGGTCGGCGTCATCGCCAGTTGCTTCCTCTCCTGCGAACGTCCTCGCGTCCCGTCGTCGTGATCGCCCGGGACGCTCCGGCGGCTCGCCACCCATCGTGCCGGCTGTCGGTGTCCGGTGTCCGGCGCCCGGGCGCGGGATCGTTGAACGTCCATGAACGTCTGTGAACGTCCGGCCGGGGCGTGGTGGGATGCGAGTGCGACCGTCCCGGGATCCCGCGTAAGGCGACCAGATGGGCGACCAGATGGAGGTCAACACCAGATGGAGGTCAACGCATGGACCTGACCCACCCGCCGGCCGAGGAACGGTTCCGTGCCGAGTTGCGGGCCTGGCTCGCCGAGAACATCCCCGCAGCCTGGACGGAGCCCGGGTTCTGGGCCGGCGTGGGGGAGGCCGAGGGCTTCGACCTGCGGCGGGACTGGGAGCGGCGCAAGGCGCTCGCGGGCTTCGCCGGGATCGACTGGCCGGTGGAGTACGGCGGCCGGGGCGGTACCCCGGGGATGAGGGCCATCTACGACCAGGAGACGCAGCTCGCCCGGGCGCCGCGCTCGGTCAACACGCTGGGCCTGGCCTYCCTCGCGCCGACGGTGATGGCGGTCGGGACGCCCGAGCAGAAGCGCGACATCCTCGGGCCKATGCTGCGCAACGAGGTGATCTGGTGCCAGGGCTTCTCGGAACCCGGCGCGGGCTCCGACCTCGCGGCGCTGCGTACGTCCGGGGTACTCGACGGGGACGAGTACGTGGTCAACGGGCAGAAGGTCTGGACGACGTTCGCGAACCGCGGAGACAAGATCTTCACCCTGGTCCGGACCGAGCCCGGCAGCCGGCGCCATCACGGCATCTCGCTGCTGCTCATCGACATGCACGCTCCCGGGGTGGAGGTCCGGCCGATCCGGCAGATGAGCGGCGTCAGCGAGTTCGGCGAGGTCTTCCTCACCGACGTGCGGGTGGCGGCGTCGGAGTGCCTGGGCGGGATCGGCAACGGCTGGGCGACGGCGATGCTTCTGCTGTCGTTCGARCGCGGCGCGTCCGGGATCAGCCAGTACACCGGATTCCGGCGCAGCTACGACGAGATCGTCCGGGTCGCCCGGGCGCTCGGGCGCGACACCGACCCGGTGCTGCGCCAGGAGCTGGGCCGGCGCATGGTCGAGCTCGAATGCCTGCGTTACCACTCGATGCACGTCCTCACCCAGGTAGAGCAGGGCCGTGACCTGGGGGCCGAGTCGTCGATCACCAAACTGCAGTGGTCGGAGACGTACCAGGACCTGTTCGAGACCTTTGATGCGCTGCTCGGCGCCGATGTGGCGCTCACCCACCCCACCGCGGACCTCGATCTGACGACGCTGCGGCAGGAGAGCTTCTGGACCCGCTCCGTCACCATCTGGGGTGGATCCTCGCAGGTACAGCGCACGATCGTCGCGGAGCGGGTCCTCGGCCTGCCACGCGGATCATGATTATGGTCGCGATTCGGGCCTGTGYCTGTGCCCGGGCCTGTTCATCTCGCTGATCCCGCCTCGCCCCGCCTCCGGAGGTCCGAGCCCGTGTTCTTCGCCCTCACCGACGAGCAGCGCGCGCTCGCCGCCACCGTCCGGGACTTCCTGGCCGACCGCTTCGATCTGACCGCCGTCCGCGCGGTCTTCACCGATCCCGACGGTGACGGGCACCCCCCCGAGCTGTGGAAGGCGATCGGCGAACAGGGCTGGCTCGCGGTGTGCGTGCCCGCGCGGTTCGACGGTCTCGGGCTCGGGTTGCTCGACGCACAGATCATCGCGCGGGCGTTCGGAGCGGGGGTGATCCCGGGGCCCTGGCTGCCGACCGTGCTCGCGGGCGAGGCGGTGCGGCTCGCCGGCTCGGCGGACCAGGCGGCGGCGGTGCTCGCCCCCCTCGCCGCCGGTGACCTGGTGGCCACCGTGGCGCTGCGGGGCCCGGGCGGGGGATACGACCATACCGGCATCGCGGTCCGCGCGACCGCGGGCGGTCGGCTGGGCGGTGTCGCGTCCGGCGTCGAGTATCTCGAGGTCGCCGGGCTCGTGGTGGTCGCCGCCGTCGGCCCCGCCGGGGTCGGGCTCTATCTGCTCGATCCGCGTGGCCCGGGGGTGACGGTCACCACCCAGCGCGGCTTCGACGGCACCACCCGGCTGGCCTCGCTGTCTCTGGCCGACGCGGCCGCGACCCGGCTGCCGGCCTCCGACGCCGCGGTCGCCGCGGACCTGGTCCGTCGTGGCGCCCTGCTCACGGCCGCGGACCTCGTCGGTGTCGCGCGGGCCGCGCTGACCCGGACCGTCGCCCACGACATCGATCGGGTGCAGTTCGGCCGGCCGGTCGGTTCGTTCCAGGCGCTCGCGCACCATCTCGCCGATCTGCATGTCGCTGTCACGATGGCCGAGCATGCGGTGCTGTACGCGGCGCACGCGCTCGACACTGCCCTGCCCGACGCGGAGCTGGCGCTCGCGGTGGCGAAGAGCAAGGCCAACCAGGCCGCCGGGGACGCCACCGCGGCGATGATCCAGTACCACGGGGGGATCGGCTACACCTGGGAACATGACGCGCACTTCTTTTACAAGCGGGCCAAACGCCAGATTCCTGCTTTTGGTGACACCCCTGCGCATCTGGAGCGCATCGCGGTGCTGACCGTCGACGCATTGCCCTGACCGCCCCCGATCCCGCAGCACTCGCAGYGGTGCTGGTCCTTAGCGCGTCAGCGTATGGTCGAACAGCTGCCGGGCCGGGCCCAGGGCCGCCCGGCGGTCGGCGGGAGCCAGCCCGATGCGCGTCCGGCGATCCAGCAGGTCCGCCGGGTCGAGCGCGCCTTCGTCCCGCACCGCGAACAGCAGCTCCGCGCCGGTGACCGGCGTCCCCTCGGCGACGGGTGCCAGCAGGTCGGGGTCGCCGTCGGCCAGGGCCAGCACCCTCGGTGCCTCCGTCCCGTACCGCTCGACCAGACGGCGCGGCGCGGCCACCGTGGCGAGGACCGATCGAGGTGCCGCACCGACCAGGCCGAGTCGCCGGGTACGGCAGGGGCCGGCGTCGAGGTCGCCCACCGCGACGGCGGCGTCCACCGCGTCTGCGGCCATCCGTCGATAGGTCGTCAGTTTGCCGCCGACCACCGTGACCAGGCCGCCCGGGTCGGTCCGCACCAGGTGCCGTCGGGAGAGATCGGCGGTGCGGGCGGCGCTGGTACGGGTGGCGGCGCTGTGGGGAACGACGGTGTGGTCGGTGCCGGTGTGGTCGGTGCCGGTGTGGTCGGTGCCGGTGTCGAGCAGTGGGCGCAGGCCGGCGAAGGCGCCCAGCCGGTCCGCCGGGTCGATGGGGGTGGCCAGCACGTTCGAGACGATGCCCAGCAGCTGCGCGATCTCGTCCTCGTCGGGCACCGGGACGTCGACGACCTCCTCGACCGGCACGTCGGTCAACCCGACGTAGACGCGGCCGTCGTCCTGGGGCAGCACCAGCGCGAACCGGTTCCGTTCACCCGGCATCGGCAGGGACAGCGCCGCGCGGGTCCCGGCCAGGACGGTGGAGCGCAGCACGAGGTGGGTGCCGCGGCTCGGCCGCAGCCGGATCCCCGGAGCCAGGGCCGGCGCCCACACGCCGGTGGCGTTGACCACCGTCCGCGCACGCAGGGTGATCCGGGTACCGGTGAGGGTGTCCACCGCGGTCGCCTCGATCCCACGACAACCGTGCCGGCTCGGGCCGCGGGGTCCGCCGTCGAGGCCGCCGCCGTCGAGGCCGGTCACCCGCAGCCGGGTCAGGATCCGGGCGCCGAATCCGGCTGCGGTCCGGGCCAGCGCGACTACGAGACGGGCGTCGTCGACGAGCCGGCCGTCCCAGTGCAGCACCCCGCCGCGCAGTCCGGCTTCCCGGAGCGCGGGAGCCACCCCGAGCGTCTCCACGGCGGTCAGCCGGCGTGGGCCGGGCAGGACCGCGCGGGGCGTGCCCGCGCCGCGGCGCAGCAGGTCGCCGAGCCACACCCCGGCCTGGACCAGCGCGGCGTTCGACCGCGGTACTCCCGGGGTCAGCGGGGTGAGCATGGGCAGCGCCCGCACGAGATGGGGCGCGGTGTGCCGMATCAGGATGTCGCGCTCGACGGCGCTCTCCCGCGCCAGCGCCACATCTCCGGTGGCCAGGTAACGCAGCCCGCCGTGAACGAGCTTGGAACTCCATCGGCTCGTGCCGAAGGCGAGATCGTGCGCCTCGGCGAGGACGACGGACAGGCCGCGGGAGGCGGCGTCCAGGGCCACCCCAGCCCCGGTGACCCCACCGCCGATCACCAGCAGGTCCACCGGGCCGCCAGCCGCGACGGCGGCCAGCTCCCGTTCCCGCCGCCCGGCGTTCAACGAGGTCGCCGTGGTCGGCGGGAGCGTCAGAACCGTCATGGTGATCCCCCAATGCTCTCCTTGACCGGTTCCGGCGCGAGGTAGCCGCGCAGGAGCCGGCGCAGTTCGGCGGTCCGGGTCGCCGCGGGGACACCGCAGCCGAGGGCCTCGGCGGACAGGACGAAGGACTGCACGACGAGCAGGACCATGAGGGCCAGCGCCGACGGGTCCTCGGGCCGCACGGCGCCGTTCGCCTCGGCGGTGCGGAACTGGCTCGTCAGCAGGTCCAGGATCATCTGTTGGGTGGCGCCACGTCGCTCGATCAGGTACGGGRTCAGCAGCTCGGGATCCGTCTCGATGATCCGCAGATAGAGCGGGTTGGTGCGGAACGCCTCCACCGTCGCGATGATGTGCTCGACGAGATCGTCGACCAGCCCGCCGTCCGGAGGCCCGCCGTCCGGCCCGGCCTGGGCCATGGCCGACGCGGCCGTCACAACCTGGGTCCACTCGCGCGTCATCACATCACCGACCAGCGAGCGCAGGTCCGGCCAGCGTCGATAGAGGGTCATTCGGCTCACTCCGGCGCGGCGCGCTACCTCGGTCAGGGTGGTCCGCCGGACCCCGACCGCCAGCAGGGACGCCTTGGCCGCGTCGAGGACGGCCTCCTCGCCGGCGAGAGCCATCCGGCAGYCCTTCCTCCCGCCCGTCGCCACGGGCGCGGGGAGCGGCGCCGCCGCGCGGGATGTGTCATCGTAGGACGAGACCTTGTGACAATGTGACGTTGGCTGTCACACTGTCTCGTAGGAGATTCTACCGAGGCACCACCGGATCGGACAGGCGGTACGCACGCCGATGACGAGCACCGACGAGGCCCACGAGAAAGCCTGTGAGATCGTCCTGGCCGAATCCGTCTGGTGGGGCTGGGGCCCCGCCGAGGCGCATGACCCACTGCCCGATTCCACCCGCCTGCTGCTGGCTCGGCTCGGCATTCCCGCCCGTCCTCGCCCGCCCGTCCCGCTCGCCGAGGTACGCCTGCCCGCGTCGCGGCTGCCGGATCCGGCCCGGGCCGCGCTCGCGGCGGTCGTTGGGGACGGCGAGGTCCGGGTGGACGATGTCGCGCGCATCCGGCACTGCCGGGGCCGCTCGACGACCGATCTGTTGCGCCTGCGGGCCGGGGACGCCTCCGCCGCGCCCGACGCGGTCATCCGGCCCGCCGATCATGACGAGGTGCTCGGCGTGCTGCGGGTCGCGACCAGAGAGCACCTCGTGGTCGTGCCGTTCGGGGGCGGTACCTCGGTCGTCGGCGGCCTTGCGCCGCCCGAGCGTGGCGACCGTGCCGTCGTCGCCCTCGACCTCGCCCGGCTGGACCGGCTCGGCCGGGTGGATCCCGACTCCGGCACCGCGGAGCTCGGCGCCGGGCTGCGGGGCCCTCGGGCCGAGGCGTTGCTGGCCGAGCACGGTCTCACGCTCGGGCACGTCCCCCAGTCCTGGGAGTACGCCACCATCGGTGGCTACGCGGCGACCAGGTCCAGCGGCCAGGCGTCCGGGGGCTACGGCCGGTTCGACGAACTGGTCGTCGGCCTGCGGGTGGCCACGCCGGTGGGTGGCTGGGAGCTCGGCCGCGCCCCGGCGTCGGCTGCTGGACCGGACCTGCGGGAGCTGCTACTCGGCTCCGAGGGCGCCTTCGGGGTGATCACCCAGGTCGTGGTCAGGGTCCGGCCGCTGCCGGCCCGGCGCGGCTACGAGGCCTGGTCGGTGCCCGACTTCGCGACCGGCACTCGGCTGCTGCGTTCACTCGCCGCCGGCGACCTGCGGCCGACGGTATGCCGGTTGTCCGACGAGACGGAGACCGTCGCGGGGCTCGCGCGGCCGACCCGGTCGGGCGGCGAGCGCGGGGGCGGCGCCGTCGGCTGCTACCTGGTGACCGGCTACGAAGGCGACGATCGCGCGGTGGAACAGCGTTCCGCGGCGGTCGCCGCTGTTCTGCTCGCCGGGGGCGCCAGGCGGCTCGGCGCGGCGGCCGGCCAGGACTGGGAGCAGGGTCGGTTCCGGGCGCCCTACCTGCGCGACGCGCTGCTGGACCAGGGCATCTTCGCCGAGACCCTGGAAACGGCGGGATTCTGGACGGCGCTGCCCGGGCTGTACGCGGCCGTCCGAGACGCGCTTACCACGACGCTGGCCGCCGCCGGCCTGGCACCGGTCGTCATGTGCCACATTTCTCATCTKTACGCCACGGGGGCTTCGCTCTACTTCACCGTCGTCTGCGGCGAGGGCGACGACCCGATCGGGAGCTGGCGGGCGGCCAAGGCCGCGGCCACGGACGCGGTCGTCGCCACGGGCGGCACGATCACCCACCACCACGCGGTCGGAACGGAGCACCGGCCCTGGCTCGACGCCGAGATCGGCGATCTCGGCGTCGAGGTGCTCCGGGCGGTCAAACGGACGCTGGACCCGGCCGGCATCCTCAACCCCGGGGTTCTCGTCGCCTGAGGGCACTACCGGGCGCACCGGGTCGACCCGGGTCGACCCGAGGGGAGCCCGGGTAGACCAAGGGTGTGGAGACCATTGCCGCCTGTGTGGTTGTCCTGCTCTTCCTGCTGATCCCGGCGGTCATCGTCGGTGCGGCCCTGGGCTGGGCCTACCACCGTTGCGCGCCGCTGCGGGCCCGGGCAGCCGTCGAGGCCGCCCGGGAGCAGCGGGCCCACCCCTGAAGACCGGGGGCGCGGCGGCTCGGAGCGGCCGACCGGCTCCGCCCGGCYCGATCAGGCCGGGCGGAGCGTCGATCCCCGGGATGTCCGGACAGCGTCTCCGTCAGGATGAGGCCATGAGCACCGGACCGTGCGAGCCGGCTCCGGGTCACCCCGGCGGGCCGGGCGGTGGCGTCGACCGTGATCGTGACCATGCCGGGGACCGTGCTGGGGACCCGGAGTTCGCCCCGGCGACCCGCGGCCTCGTCGYCGTGGGACCGGGGGCGAGCTTCGGTTCCGACCTGTTGCGCCGGTTCGGCCGGGAGGGGTTCGCCCTGGGGGTCGTCTCCCGGTCTGCCGACACGCTGACCCGGGTGAGGGACGAGCTCGCCGAGGACGGCCTGGCGGTGCACGGCGCCGTCGCCGACGTCACCGACCAGCCGGCCCTCACCACGGCCATCCAGCGGGTGGCGGCCGACGTCGGGGGGCTGACGGTGCTCGTCTACAACGCCAAGCTCAGCATCCGCGGCGGCGCCCTCACGGTGAAGGCCGAGACGATGAACCAGACCCTTGCGGTGAACGTCACGGGCGCGCTCACCGCGGTGCAGGTGGCGGCAGACCTCCTCGTGGACCGGCCGGCCGCGACCATCCTGTTGACCACGGCCGGATCGCGCACCGAGCCGGTGGCCGGCCGGTTCGCGCTGGCGATCGGCAAGGCAGGCCTCGCCGCCCTCGCCGATGCGGTACGGCCGATGMTGGCCGCGCGGGGTGTCCGGCTGCGCACGGTGGTTCTCGACGGCAGGGTGGACGCCGCGGGCCCGCTACGTCCGGGGGTGGTCGCGGACCACTTCTGGCAGGCGTTCGCCGCCCCGCGGGGCGACGTTTTCCGGCTCGCACCGGCCAGACGGGCCACTCCGGTGGCGCAGCTCCCGCTGGAGGTGTGAGCTGGTGGCGGCTGGCGGCTGGCGGCTGGCGGCTGGCGGCGGCTGGCGGCTGGCGGATCATGCTCCGGGCGGCGACCGATGGTATCTGGTTTGCCCGGTCTGGTCGGTCAAGTCGGTAATCCGACACCGATGTCGCACGGATAGATCGGACCCGCGGCCGTGCGGAAAGCACGGAGCATGCGACGATCCGGCAGGGCCAGRCACAGGACAACCGCCAGGCGGACATCGACAGGGCGACGGCGTGCTCCGGCGCAGCATGGCAGGAGATGGACCGGTGAACGACGGACGTGACGGTGACGGGCAGCAGCCTACGGACAGCACCCATGGGATGCCTCCGGACGGTGATGGGACGCGGCCCGCGAACCAGAACAGGCCGGCCCGTCCGGGCGCCCCGGTGGGACCACCGCCGCCCGCGGACTCGTTCCGGCCGGCGCGGCCGGTCGCGCCGACCCGGAGGGGCGACCGGCCTGCCGGTTATGAGCCGCCGGCCGGTTATGAGCCGTGGGCCGGCTCCGGCGCTCAGGGTGGCTACGACGKCACCACGGTCCTGGGCGCGACGCCCGGGACCATGGGGATGGGGAACATCACCGCCCGCGAGGGCGGCGGACCCCACGATCGGCTGCCCGGCGCCGTCGGCGGGGGTGGTAAAGGCCCGGAGGGATTCGCCGGGGCGCCAAGCGGCGGCACGCCCGCCGTGCCCGCCAAGCCGCGTCGCCGGCGCCGGAAACTGCTCATCGCGCTGGTCGCCCTGATYGTCCTGTTCGTCGTGGGCGACCGGGTCAGCGTGGTGATAGCCAAGGATCAGATGCGCAAGCAGGTCGAGGCCGGCGTAGCCGAGAACATCAAGCCGGGTGATCCTGTCCCGACGGTCAAGAGCGTGAGCATCGGCGGATTCCCGTTCCTTACCCAGGTCCTGTTCGGAAAGTTCACCAACATCGGAGTAGAGATCGAGGGCATCCCGACGCCGGGCCCGAAGATCTCGTCGGTGAAGGCCAATCTGAAGGGTGTACACGTACCGCTCGGTGATGCCATCACCGACAATGTCGGACAGGTGCCCGTCGATCGCGTGCGGGCCACTGTGGGCATGACCTACAACGACCTCAACGCCTACCTCGCCGGGCAGCAGGTGCAGGTGGAGCCGGTCGACGGAGGAAAGAAGATCGAGGTGACTGGCACCGTCAACGTGCCGGTGCTGGGTACCCAGCAGGTCGGTGGGATCACGACGTTCGAGGTCCGGAACAACATGCTCACCCTGGTGCCGAGCGAGGTGAAGCTCACCGGAGCTGTGAACCTCGGATTCAGCGTCCCCGGAGAACTCCTGCCGTCCATCCCGATCCCGATCTCCGGTCTGCCATTCAACCTCCGCATCGTCGAGGCATCCACGAACGCGACCGGTCTCTCACTCACCGCAACTGCCGAGGACGTGGTGCTCCCGGCGTCCTGAGTCCTGAGTGGCGACCCTGAGCCCTGACATGATTTCCGCCACAGTTGTGCCGGTCCGGAATGCCTCGCGCGCGGTGGTCGAGCCGTACCGACCGCACTCCCCCCGGCCGGGGCCCGGATCGGATCCGGTCGAGGCCGCCTGTGGCCCCTCTCTTCCCGGACTACGTCCTTCCCGGAGTGCGTCGACCTGTCGACGATCGTTCGACGCGCGGCACCTCCCGGCGTTTCATCAGCCGATTTCTGGTGGTCGTCCGTTGGCTGATCGTCCGCTTTCGTGGCGTGCGTCCCGGGTGCCGCCGAGGCCTGCGGTCGCTGGTCGGATCGGCGACAGATGCCACTGTCGGGGACCGTCGGCCGTCATTCTCATAGGGTGCCGGACGGGGGACATGCGTCATCGTCGTCACTTCCGGGGCACGGTCACCGAGCTTTCGCGRCACGGTCACCGAGACGATCTGATCACCCAGGGTGACGCAGTMCGGAAGGTTTCGAGCAGGGCAACCGGTAAATCGACCGATCATGAGGCGGCAGGAACCCGAGAGATGCCCGGAAGTCGACGCGACGGCAACGATCGCCGTTCAGCTGGTGGTAAATCGTCACCCGGGGTGGATCAAGGTCATCCCTCGACGCTACGATCGGGCATCCGGCGTGATCGGGCGGCCCGAGTGGCCGCGCGACGTGGTGACCCGGCACGCCATGGTGGCACCGCAGTACCTGGTAAAACCGCACAACGTAGTGACACCGCACAACGTAGTGACAAGGTGGAGTTCGGCGGGACATCCCGGCCAGCGTCCCGTCGCGAAGGGGGAAACACGTGCAGACGACCTTCCTGAGAGTCGTCACCGAGGCCGGTGYGGCCACCGTGCCGGCCGAGGCGCAGTTCATCGTCGGCCGTGCCCGGACCGCCGACTACGTCATAGCGGACAGCCGGGTCTCCCGTCGCCATCTCCTCCTTGAGCAGACCGGCAGCGGGTGGGTTGTTCGGGACATCAGTTCCAACGGCACCTGGATCGACGGGCAGCGCATGCCCGAGACCGTCCCGGTGCACGGTGAGGTGCGGCTTCGTCTCGGCACTCCGACCGGRCCCGAGGTCGTCATCCATCCCCAGGTGCCGGAAGGCCGCAGGCCGCTGGACGAGCCGGAGTACGACCCCGGTTACGACATGCAGACGATGCTGCCCAATGCCGCCGGTTACTCTCCGCCACGGCCCACGGGCTCCTCGCGAGGTGGGCGCGGGACCTCGCATCAGGGGCCGACCGATCCGTCCCAGCGCGGGCACGACTACGACGACCAGGACCAGGGCGAACGGGTGAGTGGCGTCACCAGCCTCGAGCAGGAGCACGAGCGGCGAACCACCTATCGGCTGCGCCCGGGCACGATGTCGATCGGCCGTGCCCGCGACAATGACATCGTCATTACCGACCTGCTCGCCTCCCGCCGGCACGCCGAGCTCTACATCGGCCGGTCCGGCCTGCAGATCGCCGACCTCGACTCCGCCAACGGCGTGTTCGTCAACGGTCGTCGGATCAACCGGGCGTCCGTCGGCCAGGGCGACGTCATCGCCGTCGGTCACCACGTCTTCCAGCTTGAGGGCGACCAACTCGTCGAGTACATCGACTCCGGTGACGTCAGCTTCGAGGCCGACGCCCTGAACGTCTGGGCCGGTCAGAAGCAGCTCATGCACGACATGACGTTCAAGCTGCCCGGCCGGGCGCTGCTGGGCGTCGTCGGGCCGTCCGGGGCGGGCAAGTCGACGCTGCTCAACGCGCTCACCGGCTTCCGCCCCGCGGACAAGGGCACCGTGCGCTACGCCGGCCGGGACCTCTACTCCGAGTACGACGAACTGCGGCGCCGGATCGGCTACGTGCCGCAGGAGGACCTGCTGCACACCTCGCTCACCGTCCGCAAGGCGCTCGAGTTCGGCGCCGAGCTGCGCTTCCCGCCGGACGTCACGAAGGCGGAGCGGCGCACCCGGGTCGATGAGGTGCTCGCCGAGCTGGGCCTCACCCAGCACGCCAACACCCAGGTCTCCCGGCTGTCCGGCGGCCAGCGCAAGCGGACCTCGGTGGCCTTGGAGCTGCTGACCCGGCCGACCCTGCTCTACCTCGACGAGCCGACCTCCGGCCTCGACCCGGGCATGGACAAGAACGTCATGGAGTCGCTGCRCAAGCTCGCGGACGACGGCCGGACGGTCATCGTGGTCACCCACAGCGTCGCCCAACTCGATCTGTGCGACTACATCCTCGTCCTCRCTCCCGGCGGCTATGTGGCCTACTTCGGTCCGCCGCAGGRCGCGCTGCCCTTCTTCGGTAAGCGGGACTACCCGGACGTCTTCCTCACCCTGGAGGCGACGCCCGGGGCCGAGTCGGCAGCCAAGTTCCGCAACTCGCGCTACTACGTGCCCGCCTCGATCACCGCTCCGTCGGCCCGGCCGGCTCCCGAGGAGCTGCCGTCCCTGCGGCAGCAGTCGGTGATCTCGCAGCTCGTGACGCTGAGCCGACGAACAATGGCGGTCGTCGCATCCGACAAGTCATACCTGCGGCTCATCATCGCTTTCCCGTTCCTGCTCGGGCTGATACCCAGGGCCATCGGCGGGAACTTTGATCTCACGGCCGAACAGGCCAAACAGTTCTCGCCGAACTCGGATGCCCCGACAGTTCTTTTGATCATGGTTCTCTGTGCCTGTTTCATGGGCATGGCGAACTCGGTCAGAGAGATCGTCAAGGAACGGGCGATCTATCGAAGAGAGAGAGCCATCGGTCTGTCCCGGACCGCGTATGTCGGTTCGAAGATCCTCGTTCTTATCGTGATCACTGTCGCCCAGGCGATCCCGTTCACGTTGATCGGTCTTGCCGGGYGAACGCCGGACAGGGGCGTCGTGCTCGGGAACGCCCTGCTCGAACTGCTCATCGCCGTGATCGTGGTCTCGCTTGCGTCGGCCATGCTCGGGCTGGTGATCTCGGCGATGGTCGACAACGCGGACAAGACCATGCCGCTCCTGGTGTTGATCACCATGGCCCAGCTCATCTTCAGCGGTGGCATCGTGCCGGTGAAGGGCACGCCCGGTCTGGAGCAGATCAGCTACATCGCGCCGGCCCGCTGGGGCTTCGCGTCGATGGCCTCGGTCGGTGACCTGAACCGCATCACCCTGGCCGGCGTGCTGCGGCYGGACAACCAGAAGCCGGTGAACCCGAAGGTCGTTGACGACCCCTTCTTCGACCACAGCGCTTCGGCGTACCTCACCGACATCGTCGCCGGTCTCGTCGTCGGCGTCTTCCTCGTGATCATCACCTCCCTCCTGATTCGCCGGATGGACCCGAAGACCGTCAAACGCGCCGCCGCCGCACCGGTCAGCGGCCCACCCCGCTAGGCCCCTTGCCTATCCAGAGGTATAAATCAGGCACAAAAGCCTCTGGACAGGCAAGGAAGCCGGGAGCCTCGGGCGTCCGTCCCGGGTTCCCGGGCCGGCCGGCGGGGATTCACACTTCGGCAGGGCCACCCGCGCGGGCTCGGAGAAGTGCCATCCGGACGACTTTCGTCGTCCTCGCCGCTCCCGTCGTGACATCGCGCCAGACGCTGACGAAGTCCCCCTTCGCCGGGCAGCACGACATCGACGGGTTCGTCGGGCCGCCAGCGGGAGAGGGCGGGAAGGCCGTGCAGTCGGGCCGCGGTACGTCCGCAGATCGTCCCTGCCACGATCGACAGCGCCGCTCGGGCAGGGCTCGGGTTTCGTCCCGAACGGGCGGCACGGGCAACGTGCCCCGCACCGGGGAGGTCCAGCCGTGCCTGCGTCTACGAACGTTGATCGCTTGGTCCGACATCCCGAGCTGCCGGGCATGCCGACGGGTGATCATGCCTGCCTGCCTGCCTGCCTGCGGGCGAGTGCGACGGCCTTCTCATGGGACTGGGTCACGTCCCCAGCGTCGATCACGGTTCGAGTATCCTGCCGGGCTCGTCCGCGATCTGTGCATAACCGACTCCTCTCGCCGGCTTCCTTGCCTGTCCAGAGGCTTTTGTGCCTGATGTATCCCGCTGGATGGGCAAGGAGCTCAGCCGGCGTTCCAACGGGCGTGGCCGTTGAACCCGCCGGTAGTGGTGAGCTTGCGGTCACCATCGTTCAGATCGTCCGGATTCAGAACGTAGAGCTGCCGGTCATCGGGGTTCGTGGGATTGCGCTGCCCGCTGAAGGCGATGCGACCGTCCGGCGCGTAGGCCGGGTCCTGGTCGTCCCCGCGCACCCGGGTGAGCTGCCGGGCGTCGGTGCCGTCCGAGTTCATCTCGAAGATCTCCAGATCGCCGTTCTTCGCTCGGGTGAAAGCGATCTTTCTGCTGTCCGGGGACCAGACCGGGTCCGAGTCCCCGTTACCCTGATCCTGCGTGATCGGGGTCGGCTGGGCATCCGGTTGGGTCGGGATCACCACGATGAAGCCGCGGTTGCCACCGGTACTGTTCGACCAGTAGGCGATCCGCTCGCCATCCGGCGACCAGGCGGGGTCGGTCGCCTGTGGCTTCGCGTTGAGCCRTCGCACGCTCGAGCCGTCCAGTTTCACCACATACAGGCCGGGGTTCAGCGTTCCGGTCTGATCCGTGGTGGAACGGATGACCAGGAAGCCGCCGTCGGGGGAGAGCGAGGGCCGGGCGTCGTCCGCGATCGTCAGCTTGGCGGCCGGGCCCAAGGTGAACAGCTGTACCGGTTTCCCGGAGCCATCGGCGGCGATCGCCTGCAGCGTATTCGGGCTGCCCTTCTTGAAGTAGACGATCGTCTTGCGATCGCTGCTGATCGCGGGCAGCATCTCCTGGTCCGGACCGGTGACGATCGGCTTGTCGTTCGCGAGCGGCCCGTTGTCCGTGACCTGCCCGGTGAACAGGTCGTAGTTGCCGTTGCGGTTGGACGCGTAGACGAGGGTGTCCTTGCCAAGCGGCTGGGCCGCCCTGGGCAGCGTGAAGGCCGCCGATTGGGCCGATTGGGTCGATGTGGCCGGAGCCCCGGAGACGGTGGCCGGATTGGCCGCGTCGGTCCCGGAGCCGCCGTCACCACCCGCGCTGAGGGCGAATACTCCCGCGAGGATCGCGCCGACGACCACGACACCTCCACCGACGAGCAGCGGGGTGCGGTTCCTGCTCCTGCCCGTGCCGCCCTGCCGGCCGGGGCCATCGGCTCCACCGCCCCCGGGACCCCCGGGACCCCCGGCGCTGGCGGGTAGCCGGGTCGGGGCGTCCTGGTCGACGGTGTAACCGCTGCTGACGGGGGCCGCTGCCGGCGCGGGGAATCCGGCCCCGTGGGGCCCGGTGCTGCCTGTGGCAGGGGTGCCTGTGGCCGGGGCGCCTGGGCCGGGCACCGGCAGCTTCCAGCCCTGCAGGACGTTCGTGACGTCCTGCGGGTTGACGGCGGCGGCGGCGTCCGGGCCGGTGCCCGACGGGTCGCCGAGCAGGCGCAGCATGAGCTGCTGGGCGCTCGGGCGGGTACTCGGGTCCTTGCGCATCGCGTGCCAGACGATCGGGCGCAGCGCCGGGTCGACGTCGTCGAGTTGCGGTTCCTCGTGTAGGGCGCGGTAGAGCAGCACCTGCGCCGAGGCCTCACCGAAGGGGTAGTGCCCGGTGGCGGCGAAGGCGACGAGGCCACCCCATGCCCAGATGTCGACCGCCGAGGTGATCGGCCGGCTCTCGATCTGCTCCGGGGACATGAACGCCGGCGTCCCGAGCTGCTGGAGATCGCCGGTGAGGTTGCTGCCGGCGTCCACTGCCCGGGCGATACCGAAGTCGATCACCCGA
Organism: Frankia sp. CgMI4; assembly: GCF_001756285.1. NCBI lineage: Bacteria > Bacillati > Actinomycetota > Actinomycetes > Frankiales > Frankiaceae > Frankia > Frankia sp. CgMI4. The sequence continues at coordinate 12,604 of NZ_MAQZ01000066.1, read as the reverse complement.
GGGCCGAACGGTGAGAGGATGACGTTCGCGGGCTTGAGGTCGYGGTGCACGATCCCGGCGCTGTGGATGGCGGTGAGCGCCGCGGCCACGCCGACCGCGAGTTGTTCGAGGTTGGCATCGGCGAGCGGGCCGTTGCGCTGGACGTACCGGGCGAGGGTCTCGCCCTCGATGAACTCGGTGACCAGGTAGGGCCACTCGGCGTCCGGATCGGCGTCGAGCACCTCGGCGGTGCAGACCCGGGCGACTCGCCGGGCGGTCTCGGCCTCCAGCCGGAACCGGGCTCGGAACTCGGGGTTTCCGACGGCCTCGTTCCGGATCACCTTGATGGCGACGAGCCGGCCCTTCCCGGAGCGGCCCAGATAGACCATGCCCATTCCACCCTGGCCGAGTTTGCCCAGCAGCGTGTACGAGCCGAGCTCGTGGGGGTCGTCCGGGCCAAGGGGGGCGGATCGTGCCGCCACAMCCGCATCCGATGACATCATCGACCTGTACCCCCACCCGCCGCGTGCCGACCGCGGCCTCGCCCGGGAACGCCGCGCAGGTCGCGGGCCCGCCGGTGGACGCGCACCGACTCTTGATCCATCATGGAATTTCCCGATCAACCATTACGGTCAACCGCTGGGAAAATCTTAGGCGAGAGTGACCGGGCACCGGGCCGTCGGGGCCCCGATAGCCCCCGCCACCTCGATGTCAATGCAGCGACAGGCATTCGGCACCCGCGTGGCTTCCGTCCTCCGGTCACGTCCTGCCACCTCGTCGGCCGGGGGCCGACCAGGGTACGGTCGGGATCTGACCGGGGCCGACCGGGGCTGGCCAAGGTCCGGGCGGGGGAGTCTCCCGGGAACGCCGCGTCGCGTCCCCGGGAACCCCCCGAGTCACGGCCGAGCCGTCGCGGACCTCGCGGCATCTCCGATTGCCGGTCGGTCCACCGGCGACCCGGTCTGGTCCCGATCAAAGCGGCTGGCGGCCCACGCAACCCCGTATCTGTGCGGCCTTCGCCAAATGTGTCAGGAAGGGACGCTGAACGGCTGAACGTGAACGGCTGACCGCGCACGGCCGGCCATGGGTGGTCAGCCGTGCACGGTCGGTCTCGAACGGAGCCGAACGGTGCTACGCCCGATCATTCGACCCGACGACCTCCAGGACCTCGTCAACGTCCCGGCGGGGAGTGGGGCCGAGCGGTTGCGCACCCGGCTCGGGATAGCCGGCCCGCAGGATCATCTGGACGTGCCCGAGACCGCTGGTGGTGCCGCGGAACTGCTCCCGCATGCCCTCGACGTCGATCGCCTGCGACATCGGCGACGAGGCGAGACCGAGCAAGGTGGCGGTGAGCAGCACACGTTGCATCGCCTGCCCGGCGCGCAGCCGGTCGGCGGTCGTGTCCGTATCGGTGCCGATGATCAGGATGCCGGGCCGTTCCACATCCGTCTCGTCCAGCACGGTCCCCGCCTCGCCGACCACGTCGAGGTCCCGCATCGGAAACTCGGACTGGCGCGGGGCGTCGGTGTGGACGACTGCGCTGCGCGGGATGCCGTCGGCCGACGTGGACCCCGTTCGACTCCACGAGGCCAGTTCCTCCCGGTAGGCCGCGTTGTGCGCCTCGATCCAGTCCGCCCGGGACAGCAGGACGCTGACCTGGACGCGCAGCTCCGGGTCGATCGGCGCGGTAAGCCAGCAGCCCTCCGCCTCGGCCGCGGCACGCAGGCGGCTGATTACCTCGGTCGGCAACGGCTGGTCGTCGAACGGCCGGCGATCGGTGTGCCGCCGCGGGATGGCATCGGCCAACGCCCGCTCGTCGTCCTCGGCAGGCTGATGGCCGATCACCGAGATGGTGGCGAGCGGAGCGGAGCGGAAGTCGTCAACGCCGTCGGGTAGCGGCTCCACCACGGGGACCTCGCCGCGGGCCCGCAGCGCCAGCCGGGCGTTGAACAGCGCCGCTCCGCAGCTCAACAGCATCTGCCGGCCCTCGGGATCGGCGACCTTGAGCTGGCGGGTGCTGTCGGCGAGAAGGGTGAGCCGGCCTGCCTCCAGGCGCCAGCGCCACGGCTGCGTGTTATGGATGGACGGCGCTGCGGCGGATGCGGCGACCACCTCCCGAGCCAGGTCGGGAGTCAGGGGAACCAGCGCGGACCGTGCTGCTTTGGTGGACATCTCAGCCTCCCTTCTCTCAAGTGTCTACCCCCAGCCTGCCCTCCCGACCGGGTAGAGGGCATGTGCCGAGGGGAACAGCCGGGGGTGGACCAACGGCCGGCAGGCGGAAGTCGGGCGTCGGGTAGCGAGGCGTCGGGTAGCGGGCCCGAGACACCGCCGCGGACGTGGTGGGTGGGTACCGCCCCGCCGGGGCGGCATGGCCGGGGCGGAGTGATGGCGGGTATCGCGGGTAGTCCCACTGCATGGCTGGAACCGACACAGAAGCGGTGCTCGCCGAACTGCTCGCCCGGCATGGGCGGACCTACGCCGACGAGATCGGCGCCGACGTGCCGGCTGACACCGCGGAGGCGATGTTCAAGATGATCGTCTTTGCCCTGCTCGCGAGCGCGCGGATCCGCACGTCGATCGCGGTCGCCGCCTGCCGTTCCCTGATGGACGCCGGCTGGACCGACGCCGCCGCCATGGCCGAGGCGACCTGGGAGGACCGTACCCGGGTGCTGAACAGCAGCGGGTACGCGCGCTACGACGAGAGCACCTCTCKGATGTTGGAGGCGGCCTGCCGTTCCCTGATGGACACCTACGACGGTGATGTCCGCCGGCTGCGGGATGCCGCCGAGCACTCCCCGGACCGGGAGCGAGAGCTGCTACAGAAGATAAAGGGGATCGGGCCGGTCGGTGCCGACATCTTCCTGCGCGAGGCGCAGGCCGGATGGGACGAGCTGGTGCCCTACCTCGACGAACGCACCCGGAGAACGGCCGGAGCGCTCGGGCTGCCGACCGACCCGGCGAGGCTCGCCGCGCTGGTTGGCCGGCAGGACTTCCCGCGGCTGGTCGCCGCGCTGGTGCGGGCGCGTCTCGAGCACGACGTCACCGACCTGCGGGAGGCGGCGAGCAGGCCCTGACGCCAGTCCGGTCCCGACCCCAACCGGCGAGGCAGCAGGCAGGCAGGAGTCAGATAGGCAGGCAGGAGTCAGGTAGGAGGACGTGTCGATGACGACGCACGACGACAGGATTCAACGCAAGATCGCGTTTCTGGTGGCGCCGGAGGGCGTCGAGCAGGTCGAACTCACCGAGCCGTGGAAGGCCATCGAGCAGGCCGGCCTGAGTCCGGTGCTGGTGTCGACGGAGGGAGGCAGGGTGCAGGCGTTCCGGCACCTGAACCCCGCGGACACCTTCCCGGTCGACATCACGGTCGCCGAGGCGGATCCCGCGGACTTCGACGCGCTGGTGCTGCCCGGCGGAGTCGCCAATCCGGACGAGCTGCGGTGGCAGCCGGGTGTTGTCGAGTTTGTCCGGTACTTCTTCGACGCCGGYCGCCCGGTGGCGTCGATCTGCCACGCTCCGTGGACCCTGATCGAGGCGGACGTGGTCCGCGGACGGCGGATCACGAGCTGGCCGAGCCTGCGCACCGATCTGCGCAACGCCGGGGCCGAGGTCGTGGACGAGCAGGTCGTCATCTGCCGGTCCGGGCCGAACACGCTGATCAGCAGCCGCAGGCCGGACGATCTGCCGGCCTTCGACAGCGCCCTGGTGGAGCATCTCACCTCGGTGGGCGTCTGATCACCTCGGTGGACGCCCCAGCTCGGGATGCCGTTCACCGTGGATGCGAAGGAACCGCCGGAAACGGCTCCTTCGCCCGGGCTGCTCGCTACCTCGGATCAGGYGGGTCGCTACCCCGCACCAGGTGGATCATTGCGGGGTATCCCGTCGCCGGACATCCGTAACCTGGAACAGCGATGATGCGGCATTCCGGCCGCCGTGCCGGATGGCGCGGGCCGGCTCGCCGGGGTCGCCGTGGTCGTTCGTGGACACGCCGTCGTTGTCGTGGACATGTCATTACCAGGGTGGGGTCACCAGAGCCGGGTCACCGGGCGGGTCGGAAGATCTGCGGGGGAGGGGCTGTTACCCTTCCTGGCTCACCTGACGGCGTTGRCTCGCAGCCCGGGAAGCCGCAATCCAAGAATCCGACCGCGACCGGGAGGGAGAGYCGGTGCCGACCACGCAGGACGTCGAGCGCGCCCGTGAACAGGCGTACCTGGACACGCTGTACATCCGGTTGGACGAGGTCCGCGAGATCACCCGTGGGCAGCTGCGCCGGGTCCTGCTGGAAAGTGGCACGGGCACCCCCCAATCACTCGTGGAACGGGACGTGTTCGCGGCGACCCACGCCGACCGGCTCGCCCGCCTCGACGCCGCCGAAGGGCGGCTGTGTTTCGGCGCGATGGACTACRCCGACGGGCGCCGGACGTACATCGGCCGGATCGGCCTGTCCGACAGCGGGCAGGAACCGATCCTGGTGGACTGGCGGGCCCCGGTGGCCACCGCCTTCTACCGGGCGACGCTGGCCGATCCGCATGGTCTGGTGCGCCGGCGTCATCTGCGGACCAAGGGCCGGGAGGTCACCGGCATCGCCGACGACCCGTTGAGCCTGCCGGTCGACATGGCCACCGGCACCGGTAGCGGCACGGCCACGGGCAAGTCCGGCGGGGTGACGGCGTCCGGCGACACGATGCTGCTCGAGGCGCTGGCAGCGCCCAGGACCGGGCGCATGCACGACATCATCGCCACGCTGCAGGCCGAGCAGGACCGTATCATCCGGGCGCGGGCGAACGGCGTGCTCGTTGTCGACGGCGGACCGGGGACCGGTAAGACCGCGGTGGCGCTGCACCGTGCCGCCTATCTGCTCTACAACGACCGGGCTCGGCTCGACCAGTCCGGCGTGCTGGTCGTGGGGCCGAGTCCGGTGTTCCTGCGCTACATCGACCAGGTGCTGCCCTCCCTCGGGGAGACCGGGGTGATCTTCGCCACGCCGGGACGGCTCTTTCCCGGGGTCGACGCGCACGGCGTCGAGGACGTCGCGACCGCGGCGCTCAAGGGTGATCCGAGGATGGTCGAGGTCATCGCCGCCGCCGTCAGGGACCGGCAGCGGCTGCCGCGGCGAGAGGTGCTCATCCCCTACGACGATCGCATGCTGCGCCTCGGTCGCGACACGGTCGCGCGGGCCCGCACCCGGGCGCGGCGCAGCCGCCGCCCGCACAACTCGGCCCGTCGGATCTTCCTGCGCGAGCTGTTGGCTGAGCTGACCACCCAGGTGGTGAACCAGATCCCGGGCGGGCTGCTCGACGCCGACGAACGTGGCCAGATCACCCGGGACCTGTGGTCGGAGGAGGGGGTCCGTACGGCGCTCGACGGCCTCTGGCCGCTGCTGACCCCCCAGCGGCTCCTCGGGGAGCTCTTCGCCGATCCGGCGGCCCTGGCGCGCGCGGCGGGTAGCCGGCTCACCCCGGCGGAACGATCCCTGCTCGAGGACCGGCGGACGGCCGCGGCGTCCGCCCGGATCCCGGTGCAGCGCGACGGCGCGGGTACGGCGGGTACAGCGGCCGTCGATCGGGCCGATCGGGCGTGGACTCCGGCCGATGTGCCGCTGCTCGACGAGGCCGCCGAGCTGCTCGGCGACCCGGACGAGGAGACCGGCCGCGAGACCGCCCGCCGTGCCGAGCGGGAACGCGAGGAGGAGCGCGAGTACGCCCGGGGCGTGGTGGACATGCTCGGACTCGAGGGGCAGGTCGACGCCGAGGCGCTCGCCGAGCGGTGGAGCGGGCCGCGGGCGCGGCGCAGTGCCGCCGACCATGCCCGCGAGGACCGTACCTGGACCTTCGGTCACCTGATCGTCGACGAGGCCCAGGAGGTCTCGCCGATGTTGTGGCGGCTGCTGTGGCGGCGCTGCCCGGGRCGCACGGCGACCCTCGTCGGTGACCTGGCCCAGACCGCCCGGCCGGGCGCGCCGGCGTCCTGGGGGGAGCTGCTGGGGCCCGCGGTCGGCGACCGGTTCACGGTCGAGCGGCTCAGCGTCAACTACCGCACACCTCAGGAGATCATGGATGTCGCCGCCGACGTCCTGCGGGCGCAGGACCCGACGGTCTCCGTTCCCCTCTCGGTGCGTTCGGTGGGCTGTGCCCCGACGGCGGTGCGCGTGGGCGACGTGACGGCCGACGAAGTCTCGGGCCTCGTCGGTCTGCTCGGGACTGGTCTGCTCGAGACTGGTCCGCTGGAGGACAGGCGGACCGTCGCCCAGGCGCATCCCGGGGACCTCGTCGCCGCCGTGGTGTACGCGGCGAGCCGGGCCGCGAGCGAGGTCGGTGACGGGCGGGTCGCCGTGATCTGCCGCCCGCAGGACATCCCGGGGTTGCGCGGCGCCCTCATGGCAGCCCTCCCGGATTTGGCGGTCGCGGCGGACTCCGTCGACCCCGCCAGCGCCGTCGGCAATGCTCTCGRCGCGCCGGTGGCGGTGCTGAGCGTGGCGGAGAGCAAGGGTCTCGAGTTCGACGCGGTGGTGCTGGTGGAACCGGCCGCGCTGCTGGCCGGGCCGACCCGGGGGCTTGCCGACCTCTACGTCGCGCTGACCCGGGCCACCCGTTTCCTGACCGTGGTGTATTCCGGCGAGCTTCCGCCGGTGCTGGGCCGGCTTGCCCCGCGGTGACGTGCCCGCCTGCGGACGGGTTCCGGATCCGTCCGCAGGTAACAGCTGGCGGAGCATGATTCTGATTCCTTTGTCAGCCGTTGTTGGCAACCAACTTCTTGATGTTGGTCTCGACGAGTTCGACCTTGGCCAGAATCTCCCCGGCTGTCGCGGTCCAGACGAACGGCTCCGCAGTGGAGTTCCAGTGCTCGATGTAGTCCCKGATCTGTTTGATCAGCACCTTGACCGAGCTGAAGGTGCCCCGCCGGATCGGCTGCTTGGTGATGATACCGAACCAGTTCTCGATCTGATTGATCCACGACGATCCTTTGGGAGTGAAGTGGAACGTGATTCTGGGGTTCTCCTCGAGCCACTTCATCGCGTCGGGCGTCGTGTGCGTGGAGAGATTGTCAAGGATGATGTGGATCTCTTTATCTCTGTGAGGCTCAACGGCTTTCTTGATGAACTCCAGGAAGTCGTCGCCCGTGCGGGTGGGGTAGCATTCACCGAAAACCTTTCCCGTGCCYACATCGAGGGCCGTGAGCAGGTTGGTGGTGCCATGGCGGACATAGTCGTGGGTTCGCTTCTCGGTGGCGACGAAGTGCCAGGAGACCGAGACTCCGATGGTGCGGGTGACGTACTTCCGCCATCTGTCGGGACGACCAGTGCCTCAGGCCCGTCTCCACCGGTGGAGTAGAGCGTGTGAGAGCGAGGACACGGCTGCGGATGTTCGCGGGGATCTGCTCTCGCGGTGCGGCGCGTGAACGGTCAAGGAGCCCGGCGCTTCCCTCGGATCCGTACCGCGAGATCCACAGGTTTACAGTCGGCAGCGAGACGCCGGCAAGTCTGACTATTTCCTCTTGGGTCGATGCTCGGCATGCCACGGAACGATTCGCGCCCGTGTTGCAACGTTCGCAGGAACGTCGCGATCATTGATCATGCCTCGGAGTTCCGCGATCTCTTCCGTCGAGAGTTCCACGCTGCCATTACATTGCAGTGGGTAGCCTATCGTCGATCATTTTCGGCGGCTAACATGTCGCCAGTCCGACCCGGTCTGGGCACGCAGCGCCTCGATCTCCCTGTTCGCCCGCTCCAGCGCGGCCTCGGTCCCGGCCAGCCTCGCCAGCGCCTCGGCGAGCGCCGTGGCCTGTGTAACGACCAGCGCCGCGAGCTCGTCGTACGACGGCGCGGACGGATCTTCGGGCACCATCGGGCGATGTGCGTCGTGCCTTCCGGTTCGCCGCTCGAGGCGCCGCTCATGCCGGTCGGCCTACGCTTGCGGCATGCCAGGCCATCCACCTCGATCCACCACTAGGGGCAGTACTTATGCGTGTCTTATGCGTCTCCTCTCCCTACTGCTCGTGCTGTGCATCGAGGGTGGGCTGACCGAACTGAGGCTGTACTCCGACCTTGTCCACCAGGCCCAGCAGCGAGCGCTTACGATCTCGCGTGCCGTGGCATCCGACCCGCGCGTGGCCCGGGCGGTCATCGCGAGGGACCCCGAGGGGGAGGTGCAGGCCCTCGCCGAACACGACCGGCGACTCACAGAAGCGCAGTTCGTGGTCGTCACCGACAGCCGGGGTATCCGCTGCTCCCATCCCGATCCGAAGAACATCGGCAAACCKGTCAGCACCGACCCCTCGGACGCCCTCCACGGACGGGAGACTGTCAGTTTCGAGTCCGGGAGTCTGGGGCTGTCCGCTCGCGGCAAGGCTCCGCTGCGCGACGCCGACGGTGTGATCGTCGGTRAGGTCAGCACCGGCTTCAGTGCGAAGGATCTGCACCACCAGTTGCTCGCGCAGCTGCCCAGCGTCGCGGAGAATCTGGGCCTGCAACTGGTCGCCGGCACCATCGGTATCGTGATGATCACGCTACATCACCGGGTCGAACTCAAAAAACTTGCCCGCGAAATCGACGTTCTCCGGGGTCTTCTCAGGGACCGGCCGCGCGCCAGTGAAGGGCACCAGACGCCTCCGAGCAGCGATCGACAGCCCGACCAGCCCGCGGCGCCCGACCAGCCCGCGGCGCCCGACCAGCCCGCGGCGCCCGACCAGCCCGCGGCGCCCGACCAGCCCGCGGCGCGGTCCCCCGCAGGTAGTTCACCCGTGCCAGACCTCCGCCTCGGCAAGTACCGCTCGCGCCAGATTATGGAGGAGATCGTCGCCGTGCTGCGCTCGGCGCCGGAGCCGATCTCGACGGCGCAGATCGCCGACAAGATCGGCCGGGACCGGTCCACGGCCCAGCGGTACCTCAAGGATCTCGAGCGGGACGACTACGTCACCATGATCTTGGACCGCGGGTCCCGCGGGCGTCCCAGGCACCTTTACCAATGGCGCGACAAACCCTCGCCCCCGCCCGCCCGCCCGAACCCCTAATGACCACGGCCGGGTACGCGGACGCGGAGTATCTCTGTCCTCTCCTCTCCCTCGGTCGATGAAGACATGCGGAAGCCCGGCAGGGTCGCGGCCTGTCAAGTCATCAGGCGGCGATTTTGCTTGCGACACGGACGGCGCCTTCAAGGTCAGGGAGAGGCACGCCGAATTCCTCCGCCACCTCGGCGAGTGGTTCGCCGGCGTGGAAGCGGCCCAGGGCGTCTTCGACGCGGGCGCCGCCATGAGTGAAGATCGGCTGACCGAAGCCACGGTGGGGATCGACGATGACGGAGCCGGGCTCGTACCGCGGTAGCCGGATGAGCCGGGGGTAGCCGTCCGAGGCGAACTCCACCAGCCGGAGGTAGGACTCGACGATCTCCCCGAACACCCGCTGCCCGTTGYGCACCACGACCAGTTCCCGGGCTCCGCGTGCTTCGGGCGTGTCGCCCTGGCTCTCAGCGAAGTCGTAGAGAACCTCGGCGCCGTCGGTGTACAGGGCGCGTGAGGCGAGGACGTGCTCGATCCCCAACTGCTCGGACAGGCGGGCCAACGCGGGGCGGATCCGCTGTAGCGGCACCCCAGCGGCTCGGATGGCTGCCAGGATCATCCCCTCGGCAAGCCCGATGAACGGCACGACGGCCGTGCCATGGCGCTGACGGGGCAGCACGGTGACGATCGGCTCACCATGGACCGGGACGCGGCCCGGTGCGTGCCGGGTGTAGCCGTAGGCCCAGGTCGCGAAAGTCGACGTCGGCACGCCCAGGTGCCGGCCCGCCTCGGCGACGCTGTACAGGGGCAGGTCGAAACGGCCGCGATCCTGAATCATCGCGCCTCCTCTCAAGCCTGCTGGATCCGAAGGTCCCTGCCACGCAGCACCATGATCATAGCTCCTTGCAGGCACGACGACGCCGGGGAGGAGGCCACCGCAAGCCGTGCTGCCGCAGTTTCTCCGGGGCCGGATCGGGTCGGCATCGTCAACAAGGGTCCGGCCGGTGCGGTGGTCGGTGTACGGCGTCCAAGCCGTGCGGCATGTGCACCTCGGGTGCGGACCAGGGACCGGTCCGATTGCCCAAAGGCGCTGGTCAGAAGCCTGGATCCTCTGCGAATACGACTGGGACCGTCCTTGCGGAGGCCCCCGCACCGATCCCAGCGTGCGGAATTACCGCACTGGGCTCCTGCCTCGGGTTCTGGCGTCGAAGCGCACGCTCGGCATCGGGTGGCGTGGGCGGGCGGGTGGTAGCCATCAGTCGGCATGGCGCCCCATGCGCGCCCAGGTCAGTCGCGTGCGCCGGCTTCGTCGGCGAAGCGCCTTGAACCAGTGCCGTGTCGCCTGGATGCGGAAGGACGCGACCGCGTCCGTGTTGCCGCGCACGGCGTAGTAGTTGAGATGCCCAACCACCACACTGCGTAGCCGCTGCCCTTGGAGCGGGACGGGTTGGTGCCGGCGCCGCTTCAGTTCCTCCTTGATCTCTTTGWGCTTCGCCCGCATCCGCCTCTTGCCCGTGACGCGCCTCACCCAGAAGTTCCCCTTCTTGGACGTCGCGCACAGACACGTGAACCCCAGAAAAGTGAACGTCTCCGGCTTCCCGAGACCGTGGGTCTTCCGCTACTGAGTTTTAATCCGCGTTTTAATCCGCGAAGTCGTGTGGAAGCATAATGATCCTTCACCTTATTGCTATCTTTGGGTGGGTGGTGAGGGTTCTGTTCGGGTAGCCGGCTGGTTGAGCGGGAGACCGAGCGTGAGGCGCTGCGGGCTGGGCTCGCGGTGCTGCGGAAGATCGCGTTCGGGCGGTCGCCGGAAAAGGCCGGTGTGGGGTGGGCTGGCGGTCGCGGTCCCGGCAGCGCTGCTCGCCGGTGCGGGCCAGCTCCTCGCCTGCGCAGAATGCGCAAAAAGCTGTCTATTCACAAAACTTGCCGGCTCGTTCGCAGCGTTCACCGCTGTGCGATCTGCGTGCCAGCCCCACGGCGGTGACACGCCGCCGGCGGTTTCTTCCGCTGTGGCCGGCGGCCCCTCACCACCGGCCCCGATCCGCAGAATGCGCAAAAAAGTCATTTATTCACAAAACTTGCCGGCTTGCCGGCCCGTTCGTAACGTTTTTGGAAGGGCGGCAAGTCCTACCGGCCGKAAGAGCTACGACTAGCGCGGACCAGCGCGCACGAGCCCGTTGATGAACGATTCGGAGGCGGCGGGATGACGTCCATAGCCGTGGGCAAGCCGCCGGTGGGCGGTAAGCCAGGCGAGGGTGCGTTCGACCACCCCTCGTCCCGGCAGGGCCCCGGAGGTTTTCCGGCCGGGGTTCTCCCGGGTGGTCTCGACGGTGGTCTTCAGGATGGTCCACGACCCCCGCGGGCCGGGTCCGCCCCGCGACGCGCCCTGGGCCCTGGCGGTCACGCCCTTGTTCTTCCACCGGTCGAAGAAGCCGCAGACCGCCCGCCACGCCGGGAAGCCCGCCGGCAGCGCCCGCCACGCGATCCCGTTGCGGGCCACGTAGCCACGTACCGGATGGCGCCCACGATGCCCCGGCGGCAACACCGCTTCGGCAACCACCCACCCGGCGTCACCAAGACCCGACCGGTACCGGTGTGTACCCACCACGGCCACCCGGGGCGGTCTCAGATGATCAGAGCATCAGTGCTGGTAGAAAGATGATCCACTGATCGGAGGGCTGAGTGCGCGGCGTCGAGTTGACCTTGGAGGAGCGGGAGGCGATCTCCAGGGGCTTGGCCGAGGGACTGTCACACCGGATGATCGCGGCCCGGCTGGACCGAAACCAGTCGGTGATCAGCCGTGAGGTCGCGCGCAACGGCGGCAATGCCGGATACCGCGCCGCGGACGCGCAGAAACGCGCCGACGAGCGGCGGCGGCGACCGAAGGCGTTCAAGCTGGAAACTCACGTCCGGCTGCACGACGCGGTGGCCGAACGGCTGTCGGCCGACTTCTCGCCGGAACAGGTGTCTAATCGGCTGAAGAAGGATTTCCCGGATGATCCGGAGATGCGCGTGTCGCACGAGACGATCTACCAGACGCTCTTCGTTCAGGCGCGTGGCGAACTGAACACGCGGCTGAAGCTCGCGCCGCGGTCGGGCCGGGCGGAGCGCCGGCCGCGGGGGTCGACTCGGCCGAAGCAGGCCAGGATCGCCGGCATGGTCGGCATCTCCGAGCACTCTGCCGAGGCCGCCGACCGCGCGGTACCCGGCCACTGATTTTGCTGGTGGTAGGCTTGTGTGACTCTCTGGGTAGGAGCCGTGGGCTTCTTGCGGGCGAGCGTGGGCGGCCCGGCCGGGCCGCCCAACCCTTCGTAACCGAGGTCGAACAGCACCTCGTGTAGGTCGGCGGTCCACTCCTCTTCCAGGATCGGCGGCGCGCCGGAGGCGCGCAGAGCGGTCGAGTCGTGTTCGCGGCCGGGGGGCACCTCCGAGACCCACAGCGGCCAGCCGTCGTCGGGGGTCGACAGGATTTGGACGTTGCCACCGTGATCGGAGATCTTGCCGGACCACCACAGGTCCACGCCCTCGCTCGGACCAGGCACGCGCAGCCGGTCGGTCTCGATGACCGTGCCATCGACGATCAGATGGCGATAGCCTGCGATCCTGGCCCGCATCAACGCCTCGCGCAGGTCAG
>NZ_MAQZ01000065.1:0-12862 GCF_001756285.1 Frankia sp. CgMI4 | reverse complement strand
CAAGCCGCCGGTGGGCGGTAAGCCAGGCGAGGGTGCGTTCGACCACCCCTCGTCCCGGCAGGGCCCCGGAGGTTTTCCGGCCGGGGTTCTCCCGGGTGGTCTCGACGGTGGTCTTCAGGATGGTCCACGACCCCCGCGGGCCGGGTCCGCCCCGCGACGCGCCCTGGGCCCTGGCGGTCACGCCCTTGTTCTTCCACCGGTCGAAGAAGCCGCAGACCGCCCGCCACGCCGGGAAGCCCGCCGGCAGCGCCCGCCACGCGATCCCGTTGCGGGCCACGTAGCCACGTACCGGATGGCGCCCACGATGCCCCGGCGGCAACACCGCTTCGGCAACCACCCACCCGGCGTCACCAAGACCCGACCGGTACCGGTGTGTACCCACCACGGCCACCCGGGGCGGTCTCAGATGATCAGAGCATCAGTGCTGGTAGAAAGATGATCCACTGATCGGAGGGCTGAGTGCGCGGCGTCGAGTTGACCTTGGAGGAGCGGGAGGCGATCTCCAGGGGCTTGGCCGAGGGACTGTCACACCGGATGATCGCGGCCCGGCTGGACCGAAACCAGTCGGTGATCAGCCGTGAGGTCGCGCGCAACGGCGGCAATGCCGGATACCGCGCCGCGGACGCGCAGAAACGCGCCGACGAGCGGCGGCGGCGACCGAAGGCGTTCAAGCTGGAAACTCACGTCCGGCTGCACGACGCGGTGGCCGAACGGCTGTCGGCCGACTTCTCGCCGGAACAGGTGTCTAATCGGCTGAAGAAGGATTTCCCGGATGATCCGGAGATGCGCGTGTCGCACGAGACGATCTACCAGACGCTCTTCGTTCAGGCGCGTGGCGAACTGAACACGCGGCTGAAGCTCGCGCCGCGGTCGGGCCGGGCGGAGCGCCGGCCGCGGGGGTCGACTCGGCCGAAGCAGGCCAGGATCGCCGGCATGGTCGGCATCTCCGAGCACTCTGCCGAGGCCGCCGACCGCGCGGTACCCGGCCACTGATTTTGCTGGTGGTAGGCTTGTGTGACTCTCTGGGTAGGAGCCGTGGGCTTCTTGCGGGCGAGCGTGGGCGGCCCGGCCGGGCCGCCCAACCCTTCGTAACCGAGGTCGAACAGCACCTCGTGTAGGTCGGCGGTCCACTCCTCTTCCAGGATCGGCGGCGCGCCGGAGGCGCGCAGAGCGGTCGAGTCGTGTTCGCGGCCGGGGGGCACCTCCGAGACCCACAGCGGCCAGCCGTCGTCGGGGGTCGACAGGATTTGGACGTTGCCACCGTGATCGGAGATCTTGCCGGACCACCACAGGTCCACGCCCTCGCTCGGACCAGGCACGCGCAGCCGGTCGGTCTCGATGACCGTGCCATCGACGATCAGATGGCGATAGCCTGCGATCCTGGCCCGCATCAACGCCTCGCGCAGGTCAGGGGCCTGCCAGGCCAGCACGGCGACGCCCTCGTGCAGGTAGCGGTAGCCCACTGAGCGGGATACTCCATGATCGTTGAGGGGCGGGCGGGTCCGCGTGCCGTCACAGAACCAGCGCAGGGCCATCACGGCCTGCTCCAGCGCGGACAGCGTGCGAGTGCCGTTACGGGTACCACGACGCTGACGCTCCGCGACCAACAGTCCGGCCAGGCGGAAGACGGTGTGATCGCCGAAGGGCAGCTCGGCGGTGTATGTGAAACTCATGCGGGACGCGGGGTCCTTCGGTGAAGTGATCTGTGGAAGGACACTTCCTACCGAGACCCCGCGCCGCCTTGTCTCCCGGCCCGACCCCACCCGCCAGACCATCACAGTCCGTTACGGCTACCCAGTGCGACGACCCGTTGCCGGGAAAGGCTCATTGACCGCGTCGTGCAACCGCGTTTTCACCGCCAGCTTGTGYGGCTTAGGTCGTATGGCCTGCGCTTCCGCTCGTTCCTGGGCCTCGACATTGCTGGCCGACGACCGCGCTCAGCGYCAGACGTGGCGCAAGCTGTCCCCACACGGGCAGGCACTCCTCGTGCTCGCGCACCTACGCAACGGCGACACCTACGAGCGACTCGCCGAAGGCTTCGGCGTCAGTGTCGGGACGGTCTACAACTACGTGCGCGAGGCCGTCGATCTGCTGGCCACCCGCGGCCGTAGCCGCCTCGCGGCGGTGTGGACGTTCGCGTGGACGCAGAGCAACTTCCTCATCCTCGACGGAACGGTCGTGCGCACCACCCGTGTCCGGGCACACAACAAGCTGTACTACTCGGGCAAGCACAAGTACCACGGCATCAACCTSCAGGGCCTCACCGACCCCTACGGCAGGATGATCTGGATCTCCGAGGGGCTTCCCGGCAGCGTCCACGACCTCACCGCCGCCCGCATGCACGACATCCTCCACGTGATCGACCGCTCGGAGCTCCACCTCTTCGCCGACAAGGGATATGTCGGCGGCGAAGGAGACCACCTCCTCGTTCCGTACAAGAAGCCACCCGGCGGCGACCTGTCCGATCAGCTAAAGGAGATCAACCGTGCCCACGCCGCCACCCGCGCCAGAGGCGAGCGCGGCTTCGCGATCCYGAAGAACTGGCACATCTTCGACCGCTTCCGCGGCTGYCCCCGCCGTGTCGGGAAGTTCGCCCTCGCCGCATTCATTCTCACCGAGGAAGAGATTTAGGAAAGCTAACTTTGAAAAGGCTCAGTGAGCGGCCGAAGGAGGCCACCGACCGTGCCGTGCCCGGGTTCCGGGAGGGCGATCTCATTGAAGATCCACAGTGGCAGGTCGATCCGGTGCGGCCGGCCCGGCCCGTGGCGAGGATGGTGGGGTGCAGCGGGAGCAGCGTCGCGTGCGGGTCCAACGGTTTCGCCGACAGTTTCGGCGTCCCGGGGATCGGGCCGGGGCCGGAACAGGGGCCGGGGACCGGGCGGAGCTGGTCCAGATGCTGCGGGCGGCGCTCGGGGAGCGACCGACCACGGCCGGATCGATGGTCGCCGGCACCGGTGTAGATCATGATCGAGTGGTCCGGCCCATGGTCGACGCCTCGGCCCGGCGCCKGGCCGAGTACTCCTCCGACGCCTCGAACTACCGGGTGCCGCCCGCGGTTGTGGTGTTCCCCCGGGAGGTCGGGGACATCCTGGCGATCGCGGCAGTTTGCCGGTCCACCGCGACCCCGCTGACCACCCGGGGCGCGGGCACCTCCATCGCGGGCAACGCCGTGGGCCCCGGGGTGGTGATGGATCTCAGCCGCCACCTGCACCGCATCATCTCCCTGGACCCGGCCGCCCGCACCGCGAGCGTGYAGCCCGGGGTCATCCTGGACAGCCTCCAGGAGGCGGCCGGCCGGCACGGGCTGCGATTCGGTCCGGATCCCTCCACCCATGCCCGCTGCACCATCGGCGGCATGATCGGCAACAACGCCTGCGGCGCACGGGCGATCGCCTACGGCCGGACCGCCGACAACATCGTCGATCTCGACGTGCTCGACGGCACGGGACGTCGACTACGGGTCGGCCCGGGTGGCTCCGGGCGATCGGGTGGCTCTGGGTATCCGGCAGTCCCCGGGTATCCGGCAGTCCCCGGGCTCGACGACCTCGTCCGGGCCAACCTGGCGGTCCTGCGCACCGAACTCGGCAGGTTCCCCCGCCAGGTCTCCGGCTACTCGCTGGAGCACCTGCTGCCCGAACGCGGCGGCGACCTGGCGAAGGCCCTGGTGGGCTCCGAGGGCACCTGTGTGGTCGTGCTCGGGGCGACCGTCCGCCTCGTCCCCCGGCCGGCCGCGACCGCGATGGTCGTGCTGGGCTATCCGGACATGCCGGCCGCCGCGGACGCCGTGCCGCTGCTGTTCCCGCACGCTCCGCTGGCGGTGGAGGGCATGGACGCGCGCCTGGTCGACATCGTGCGCCGGCACCGGGGACCGCGGGCCGTACCGGAGCTTCCCGCCGGCACCGGCTGGCTGTTCGTCGAGGTCGGTGGGGCGAGCCCGGCGGAGGCGCTCGCGGCCGGCTGGGCGTTGGCGACCGCCGCGGGCACGAGGGCCACCCGGGTGCTGCCCACCGGCCCGCAGACCCGCGCCCTCTGGCGGATCCGCGAGGACGGCGCGGGTCTCGCCGGGCGGAGCGCGGCGGGGGAACCAGCCTGGCCCGGCTGGGAGGACGCGGCCGTGCCGCCGCAGCGCCTGGGAGCCTACCTGCGTGACTTCGAAGACCTGCTGCGCGCGCACCGGATCGACGGGGTGCCGTACGGACACTTCGGGGACGGCTGCGTGCACATCCGGATTGATCTACCGTTGGCGGAGGCCCCGGGGCGCCTGCGCCCGTTCCTGACCGAGGCCGCCGACCTGGTCGCCTCCTACGGCGGCTCGATATCCGGTGAGCACGGGGACGGCCGGGCCCGCGGTGAGCTGCTGGCCAGGATGTACTCGCCGGCCGCGCTCGGCGTCTTCGCCGGTTTCAAGGCCCTGTTCGACCCGGACGATCTTCTCAACCCGGGTGTGCTGGTCCGGCCGAGGCCGATCGACGCCGACCTGCGCCTGCCGGCGGCTCGCCCGCTGCCCACTATCGGCGGATTCGCCTTCACCGCCGACGCGGGGGAGTTCGGGCGGGCCGTCCACCGCTGCGTCGGGCTGGGCACCTGCCGGGCCGACACGCCGGCGGCCGGCGGCTTCATGTGCCCGTCGTACCTCGCGACGCGCGACGAGAAGGATTCCACCCGCGGCCGGGCCAGGGTGCTGCAGGAGATGGCGAACGGCTCGCTGGTCCGCGGAGGTGCCGGGGGCGCCCGGGCCCCGGAGGTGGCCGAGGTGCTCGACCTGTGCCTGTCGTGCAAGGCGTGCGCGCGCGACTGCGCGGCCGGGGTGGACATGGCGACGTACAAGTCCGAGGTGCTGTTCCGCGCCTACCGGCATCGACTCCGGCCGGTCAGCCATTACGTGCTCGGCTGGTTRCCCCGATGGGCCCGGGTCGCCGGGCGGGCGCCACGCCTGGTCAACGCGGTGCTGGCCGGACCGGCGGTGCGACGGCTGCTGCYGCGGATGGGGGGCATGGACGCGCGCCGCGAGGTGCCGGCCTTCGCCAGGCAACCGTTCAGCCGCTGGTGGCGCGAGCACGGCGGCTCGGACCTGGGAAGCGGCTCGGACCTGGGAAACGGGTACCCGGCCGACGGGTACTTGGCTGACGGGCGGCCGGCTGACGGGCAAGCGGCCGACGGGCGGGCGATCCACCGGCGCGAGGCCCACAGCCGGGAGGTGGTGCTGTGGATCGACACGTTCACGGAGGCGTTCTCCCCCGAGGTCGGCCGGGCCGCCGTGGCAGTTCTGGCGGACGCCGGCTACCGGGTGATCGTGCCGCCGGGCCCCGCGTGCTGTGGTCTCACCTGGATCACCACCGGCCAGCTCGACGGTGCGCGCCGCCGGTTGCGAGCGACCGTCGACTGCCTCGCGCCGTACGCCCGGGCCGGGACGCCGATCGTCGGCCTGGAACCGTCTTGCACGGCGGTGCTGCGCGGCGACCTCGTCGAGCTGCTCGCGGGCGACCCCGCAGCCGCGCTGGTCGCCGGTGCGGTGCGTACCCTCGCCGAGCTGCTCGCCGACACCATCGGCTGGACTCCGCCGCGTCTCGACGGGGTGCGCGTCCTTGCCCAGCCGCACTGCCACCAGCACGCGGTCATGGGATTCGCCGCCGACCGCGGCCTGCTGGCGGCGGCCGGCGCGGACGTCGACGTCCTCGCTGGCTGCTGCGGCCTGGCCGGCAACTTCGGTATGGAGGCCGGGCACTACGACGTGTCGATGGCGATCGCTGCCCGTACCCTGGGCCCGGCGATCGCCTCGGCTCCCGCGGGCACCGTGCTGCTCGCCGACGGATTCTCCTGCCGGACCCAGGCCGAACACGTCGCCGCCCGGCGCGGGCGGCATCTCGCCGAGTTGCTCGCCGAGCGTCTCGCCGGGCTCAGATCTCCGCAGTGACGTCAGAAGCGAAGTCAGATCTCCACGGTGAAGACCGTCGCCGGCAGGCCGTCGCCGTCGTCGGTGACCGCGGCGGGGCCGGCCGGGTTGCCGGCCAGCTCTCCCCGGGGAACGGCGAGTACGACGACGGGATGGTGACGGGYGAGCTTCGCGATCAGTGGCCRGAGCCGGGCGACCTCCACCCGGGTATGGCCGACCTGCACGACTCCCGTCATCCCGCCATCGAGGCGGACGAATCCGTCGGGAACGTGCGACCCGGTGTGCAGGGCGGCCTCGTTTTCGTGCCGCCACTGTCGCTCGCTGATCCAGGCCAGCACCCGCGACCCGCCCACCCCGGCGTTCTCGATCCRCAGCCGGGCGCGGGCGACCATGGCGTGGCGCACGGCCCCCGCCGCGCTCGTCGCCRCCCCGTCGGATTCCAGCTCCATCGAACTGACCAGCCGGGTGCCCTCGGCGGTGAGCCGTACGAGCCGGCCCTGGCCGGCGAGTACGGGATCGGCGGAGGCGACTCCGGCGTTCTCCCAGCGCTTCACGACGGCGCGGGCCGCGTTCTTGGAGATCGGGTGTTCCGGGCCGAGAATCTCCGAGATGTCCGACTCGAAGGCGGCCCGCATATCGAAGATCCATTCGAGGGCGTGGAGATCCCGTTGGTTGAGGCGAACGTGCCCCCTGTCCGCTCTGCTCTTGCGAGGCTGGTCTGACACCGTGCTCCCTGGGGTTTATGRCTGGGAAGTCTATGGGCGCGGGGTTCTGCGGTCGTGACTGTCGTCAACCCGGCCGGGGTGGTTCCACGTGTTGTCGCGATGTACCGCTCCGTGGGGCCGGGACTTGTGGCCCTATGCGGGGATGTTGATCGGTGATTTCTGAATTATAGGGCCGGACGGTACCGGCCAACCGGGTTGCCCGGAAGTGTCGGAAAGCATGCCGGTGGAGTGCGGTGTGGCACGGCGCACCCGGCTTAGCGGGGAGGCCGTGTCTCGGAGTGTTCCTGGTGGTCACCCGCCCCCGCCGGCTGACGACCTGCGGTAATTTTTCGCCCGGCCTTATGACCGTAGGGCCCGGATCGGGCATGGGGTGCCGGTAGATGGCTCGATCCGAGGCTTCTCTTGTTCCGCTGCCTCTGGGGGAAATTCGTTATGATCACCACAGGAATGTGGCCGCGTGAATGTTGCGCTGTATTGTCCGGAATTCGACGGATCGGGATTATCTCGGCGTTGACTCGCGTTTCGCGGGTCTGTGGCCCCGGGGGGATCCGATGACCTCGACCGATCAGGGGGGCAGGACCGATCAAGCGAGTAGGACCGATCAAGCGAGTASGACCGAGCAGGGGAGCCGGACCGGGCCGGCGGGCAGACCGGACGACCGCACGGGCCTGCTCCGTCTGCCCGTTCTGCCGCATCCCCGCCACCCGCTGGAGCGTCCCGAGCGGACGGGCGGTTCGGCCGCGGAACCGGTCGGTTCCCGGCTGGACGTCGGGCCACAGGTGTCGGTCGTGATACCCACCCGCAACGAGGCGCGCAACGTCGAACCGCTGCTGCGGCGCCTCGACGAGGCGCTGCACGGCCTGTCCGGAGAAGTAATCTTCGTTGACGACTCCGACGACGGAACGCCCGAGGTCATCGCGCGCGTCCGCCCCTCGGTGCGGTTACCGGTACGGGTGCACCACCGGACCCCGGCCCAGCGGGTCGGCGGGCTGGGGGGCGCGGTCAGCGAGGGCTTCGCGCTCTGTGCCGCGCCCTATGCGGTGATCATCGATGGGGACCTCCAGCATCCGCCGGAGACCATCCCGGCGCTGCTCGGCACCGCCGTGGAACATGCCGCCGATGTGGTGATCGGCAGCCGGTACGTGTCCGGCGGCAGCGCATCGGGGCTCGCTGGAAGCATGCGGCACCTGGTCTCGACGGGGTCGAACCGGTTGTGTCGGTGGGTCTTCCCCCGTCGGCTGCGCGGCGTCTCGGACGTGATGAGCGGCTTCTTCCTGGTACGGGTCGCCGTCGTGGACCGGGCCGGCCTGCGACCGGACGGCTACAAGATCCTGCTGGAGCTGCTCGTCGCGTCCGGACGGCTGCGCGTCCGCGAGATCGGGTACGCCTTCGCCGAGCGGCACGCCGGGACCTCCAACGCCTCGCTGACCGAAGGCGCCCGCTTCGCCCGGCGGCTGTTCGCGTTGCGGGTTCCGAAGCCCGCGCGGTTCGCCCTGGTCGGGGCGTCCGGGACGGTGCCGAACCTGCTTGGCACCGCCGTGCTTCACCACGTCGGCTTGCACTACCTGGTCGCGGCGATCGTCGCGACCCAGATCGCCGTCGGCTGGAACTTCCTCGGCTGCGAGCTCCTGGTCTGGGATCGGGAGACGGGTTCCCGGCTGCGTCGCTATCCGGCGTTCGCGCTCATCAACAATCTCGATCTGGTCATTCGGCTGCCACTRCTCGCGGTGCTGGTCGGGCGATGGCATCTCGGCGTCGGCATCTCGACCCTGATGTCCCTGGCCGCCGCGGTGATCGTCCGATACCTGGTGGTGGATCGGCTGGTGTACCGGCGACGGGCGGTGTCTGAGCGGGCGGTGTCTGAGCGGGCGGTGTCTGAGCGGGCGGCGTCTGAGCGGGCGGTGTCGCCGTCCCACGGAAGGCCGTCGGAGGACGGGGTGTCCGGTGCGGTTTCGTAGCCCACCCGCCGGTGACGGCGTACACCTCGGCGCCGGTGGGGTCCTCATCCGGCTGTTCTGTTCCGGGCATGCGCAGCTCCCCGACAGGCGGATCATGCTTGCCGGCGGCACCTTGGCGTATTCCACGCCGACGACGAACTACAAGGGAATGGCGAGGAGCTAATTCGCCGACACCACGGTCGCCGAGTACGTGGCCGACCTCCCGAAGCTCGTCGCGGCGAACTGACCTTCCATCCAGGCCGGGGACCGGACCCGCCGCGGTGTCGCCCGCCCGCGGTGCTCCGTGCCCACCCCTTTCAGGCAGGTACAGGTGACATCCGATTCTGATTCCGAAGTCCCGCGTGCGCGGGCGCTCCCCCGCGGCGCGCGTCGGCATGCCCATGCGCACCGAGATCCCCGCGTGCCCCGACGCTCACCTCGGCTGTGGATGGTAGCGGCCGCGGGGTGGTGGGCCGCGGGGTGGGGGGCCGCCCTGCACACCACGTCGGCCCTCGTGTTGTCCGCGTTGGTCGGTCTGGACGGGAGCATGTCTTACCTCTTGCCCGGCGCACTCGCGGTCGTCCTGCCTCGGATGTTCGGCCGGGGTGGCCGGGGCCGGCGGATCCCGTGGCTCGCCCGGCTCGCGTGCGAGTCGGGCGGCTGGTACGTCTACATGTTCGCCGGTTCGCCGGACATCAGGCTGGTCTCGTACGGCGGTCCGCGCCTGGGCCAGCCGTTCGCCGTGGTACTGGGCGCGGTGGCGGCGGTGACCGGCGGCCTGGTCCTGTCCGGTCGGCTCCGGGCGCGGACCCGCGGGTCGATCCCCGGCGCCAGCCGCCGGCGGCGCTGGGTGTGGGCGCTGGTCAGCGTGCCCCTCGCGGTGACGCTGGGGGTGCGTGCGGCCGAGCATCACCACGTCGTGCTACTCGCCGCATGGACGATCGTCTCGTTGCTGATGCTGCTGGTCGCCAGCCTGACCCTCGTGCGCGGCCAGTACAGCTGGCAGCGTCCCGAGCGGGTGCATCACGTGGACCTGACCGGCAACCTCGCGCCCCGCAACCGCTTCTCCCTCATCGTCCCCGCCCGCGACGAGCCGGTGCTCGGGCGGACCCTGACCCAGATCCTTGCCGGCGACTACCCCGGCGACCTGGTGGAACTGGTCGTGATGGTGTCGTATGACGAGGTCGACCAGGAGACCCGACGGGTCGCCGAGGAGATCGCCGGCCGGCATTCCAACGTGCGGGTCGTCGCGCCCGAAGGCAGCCGGCGTAGTAAACCCCTGTCCCTGGAGGACGCCCGCCGGCACTGCACCGGCGACCTGGTCGGCGTCGTCGACGCGGAGTCCCTGCTCGCCGGGGGACTCCTGCGTTACGTGAACACGCTGGCCCTGCGCCACGCCGACGTCGGCATCTTTCAGGGCGGCGTGCAGCTCATGAACGCGCGTGCCACGGCGTGGCGGCGCGCCGCGGACCACTCACCGATACGGGCGTTCCTCCACTGGTTGGACGCGGGCACCTCCTGGTGGCGGGCCCGCAACTGCCTCGAATACTACATCTGGTTCATGTCGCGGCTGCGTTTCCAGGCGCGCGCGCGTTTCATCCCACTCGGCGGCAACACGGTGTTCATTCGGCGAACGGTGCTGGAAAGGCTCGGTGGGTGGGACGTCTCCTGCCTCACCGAGGACTGTGACCTCGGGGTGCGGGCTTCGGCCGCCGGAATCCCGACCGCGGTCTTCYACCATCCGGATCTGACGACCCGGGAGGAGACCCCGGAAAGCCTCACGAAACTCATCATCCAGCGCACCCGCTGGATGATGGGGTTCATGCAGGTCCTCTTCAAGGGGGACTGGCGGGCGCTGCCGGGAGCACGTCAGCGCATCATGGCGGTGGAGATGCTCACGATGCCGTTCTTCCAGGCACTCGCCGGCGTCCTGCTGCCGGTGTCGCTGGTCCTCACGTTGTTTCTGGCGGCGCCGACCGGTCTGGTCATCGTCTTCTGGCTTCCGTTCGGTGCGACCGTCATGACGGTTTTCTCCGAGCAGGCGGCGTTCCGCGAGTTCGCCGAGGCGTACGGGCTCGATCTGCGTCGCTGGGACAGCGTGCGGCTCGTGCTCTGCGCCCCGCTGTACCAGCTCGCGCTCTCCGCCGCCGCGGTGCGCGCCACGGCCCGGTTGCTGCGTGGCCGGGTCGAGTGGGAGAAGACCTCCCACTCCGGGGCCCACCACAGCACCGGCTCCGGCCGCTTCGAGCTGGAGGCGGCGTCGTGACCGCACCCGACGCCGCGAACCCGTACCCCCGACCGCTMGGCCCGCAGACCGCCGTGACCTGGATCGCAGCCCGGGCCGGGGAGCTCACCGGCCGACTGGTCGGCTGGGTCGGCGTCCGCCGCCGCAGCCTGCTCCTGCTCGCCGTGCTCCTGACGGTGGTGGCGGTGCTGCACGGTTACAATTTCGACGGCTGGCCGGGCCGCGTCACCGACGACGAGGGCACGTATGCCGCCCAGGCTTATTCGATGCAGTACTGGAACCGGATCGCGCATTACACGTACTGGTATGACCATCCGTTCGGCGGATGGCTGTTGATTGCCATCTACACGAAGATCACTGATGGTTTCAACCGGGCGCCGACGGYGGTCACCGCGGCCCGCGAGCTCATGTTCGGCGTGCATCTGGTGAGCTGCGTGCTGCTGTACCGGTTCGGCCRGCTCCTCGGCCTACGACGGTTCTTCGCCGGCCTGGCCCTGCTCGTCTTCTCGCTTTCACCGCTCGCCCTGTGGTATCAGCGGATGGCGTTCCTCGACAACATCGCCGTGATGTGGCTGCTCGCCGCCCTGGTGTGCGCGGCGTCGCCGCGACGCAGTGTCGCGGCGGCGGCGTTCGCCGGGATCTTCATGGCCTTCGCGTTCTGGTCGAAGGAAACCGTCCTGCTCTTCCTCCCGGGGTTGTACGTACTGCTCCGGCAGAATCGTGATCCTCGTAACTGGCGATTCGTGCGGCGCAACTTCATGGGCTGCCTGATCGGCGTGTGCGGCATCTACATCCTGTATGCGGCCGCGAAGAACGAGCTGTTCGAGGGGCCCGGCCACGTCTCGCTGGAATGGGCGATCAGATGGCAGCTGTTCGACCGGGCCCCGAGCGGCAGCGTGCTCGACACCGGCAGTGACACCTACCATGTCGTGCGGTCCTGGCTCGATCTCGATCCCTACCTGGTCCTCGCCGGTATTGCGGCCGCGGTTCCCCTGCTCGCCCTGCGGCGGCTGCGGGTCGTCGCCGGACTACTGCTGCTGCAGTTTGCCTTCGTCTTCCGCAACGGCTACCTGCCCAACCCCTACGTCACCGCGATGCTCCCGTTCGCCGCGTTGTGCGTGGCAGGGTTGCTCGACGCCGTCCTGCCGAGTGGAGCACGGCCGCGACGCGGTCCGCCGCATCATGCCGGGCCGGGGTCGGGGCCCGGGGCGGGGGTGGGGGCGACCGCGGCCATGATCGTCAATGGCCTGCGCTRCCTCGTGGTCCTGGTGGCCCTGTCCGTGGCCGCCGCGACGGTGATCCCGGACTGGACACCGAAAATTCGCACCGCGCTCACCCAGGACGCGAGTGCCCCGAGCCGGGAGGCGACCCGATGGTTCCTCGCGAACGTTCCCCCGGAGGGCATCGTTATCACCGACGACATCGCCTGGACCGACCTCACGATCGCCGGGCGCCGGCCGCTGCCGGTGTGGTTCTACAAGCTGGACCTCGACCCTCAGGTGCGCGGCCGGTTCCCCCACGGCTGGCGTGATGTCGACTACCTGATGATGGGCAAGCCCCCCGACTCGGTGCTCGCTGAGGTCCCGCTCGTCGCCGAGGCGCTCCGGCACTCGGTGGTCCTCAAGTCGTTCGGCGATGGAGAGATCGAGATTCGCCGGGTCATCGTCCCGGACTGCCGCGGCCGGCCTGACCGGTGCTGAACCCGTGACATCTTCCCCTCCAGCTGACCGGCCGTGGACTGACGACGCGTCCGATGGGCYAGGTCGACGGAAACCCGATCTTCACCATCGACTTCGACTTCGTCGGTCATGAGCTGGTCGTCCAGCGCCTGGACGGCGAGAGGATCTCATTTCCCCTGGTCGCGCAGTCGGTAGCGTCGTTCTACCGCCGCACCTTCGACGCGCTGGCGGCGCTCGGCATCAAGATCCGCCTTGACCATCCGCATCCGTGCCGTCCTCCCGCTCGCGGCCCTCGAGCGCGGCCCGGACCGGCGGGCCGGCGTTCTCGACTTCGACGACAGCGCCTACCGGGCCGGGGCCTACCGGGCCGGGGCCTACCGGGC